>JAIPGO010000010.1 GCA_021736135.1 Candidatus Cloacimonadota bacterium | reverse complement strand
GGGGAAGCAAATACACTTCAAGCTTTGGGTGATTTACATATCAGAAATTCTAACCTTAAAGATGCAGAGAATAATTACAAAGCAGCTTTGAATATTTTCCAGACAATTGATTCAAAACTCGGTGAAGCAAATACACTGAAAGCTTTGGGTGATTTACATATCAGAAATGATAACCTTAAAGATGCAGAGAATAATTACAAAGCAGCTTTGAATATTTTCCAGACAATTGATGAAAAACTCGGGGAAGCAAATACACTGAGAGCTTTGGGTGATTTACATATCAGAAATGATAACCTTAAAGATGCAGAGAATAATTACCTGGAAGCTCTGAATATTTACCAAACAATTGATTCAAAACTCGGTGAAGCAAATACAACACTTTGCATTCTTCGATTAAGTATTCTTTTTGAAAACGAGGCATTTAACATAGATGATTTTGAAGATATAAAACATAAATATCAGAATATTGGAGATAATGAAGGGATTTCAGATGTATTTCAAGTTGAGATGTTTTACAATCTAACTCAAGATCAATTTGAAAAGGCAGAAGATTGTTTTAACGAATGCCTTAAAATAAAAGAAACAACAAAGAATTACCTTGAACTTAAAATGTGGTTAAAAATCTATCATAAACGATTTATAGATAAGAAACAAACTAAGCAGGCTGAAATTATTAATGATTGTATTGAAAAAGTAGTATCCTTAATTCAGGCTTGATGCTTTCGTAAAAAGTAATGAGAGCATCAATTTTGAATTAATAGAAGAATAGAGAATTTAGGAATTCAGAATTGACGTTTACTGTCGGTGTACTCGCAGGTACGGGCAGACAGTAATTAAAAGCATTACACCTTCGATTATGCTGCCGGTACCATGGGTTAACTTAGATCAGGAATGAAATTATTCTTGACGAAAATAAAGTAATAGGGTTTATAAATGTCAAATAGTAAGTTATTATTTTGTGGTTAACTAAAAAAAGAGAATGAGATTTGAATTTGTTAGGGAGATATTATGGCAAGTGAAGAAATACTGGCGAGGATCAAAGCTGAAATATGCCGTATTTTTCCGTCGGCAAAAGTAATTCTTTATGGTTCACGTTCCCGAGGCGATTACGATGAAAATTCAGACTGGGACTTATTGATTATCCTGGAAGAGAAAATTGAAGAAAATGAAAGAACCGAATTAATCAACAGGTTATATGATCTTGAACTTGAAATTGATCAGTTATTTAGTCCTATAATTCATAATTTATCCGAATGGAAAGAAATGGAACAATCACCATTTTATCGGAATGTGATATCTGAAGGTAAAGTAATATGAAGCAAGAAGACCTGATCAGGTACAAGTTAGAAAAGGCTGATGATGCCTTAATAGAAGCAGATAAAATGGCAGAAATTAAGCATTGGAATACCTGCATCAATAGACTGTATTATGCCTGTTTTTATGCTGTAAGTGCTTTATTACTGGCTAATGATTTCACCAGTGTCAAGCATAGCGGGGTTAGAGGATTATTCAATTTGCACTATATTAAAACTGAATTACTTCCAAAGAGCTTAGGAAGACTATACAATGAATTGTTCATATATCGTCAGCAAAGTGATTATGAAGATATGTTTTTGATGGATGAGGAGAGAGTGTTGCCTTTAATTTTTCAGACAAAGGAATTCGTGAGTATAATTAAAAAGAAATTGATGAATTGACTTCACAATCCTGATCATGAGTTTTTGGAGTTTAGGAAATTGCACAACAGCGAAGCGTTGGGCGAGAACTGGTCTCCGGTTTTGTTATATGTCATTTTACCTGCGCTCCACCCTTGGTCTGATTGGGAATTTGGAGTCTGTAATTCTATCTGCGAAGTGGATGTTCAGGCTGATGAACTTAACCTGGTGATGGATAAATTAATTGACGGGAAGTCAATTCAGGATAATTGTAAAACCTGTGGAAGTGCAAATGCAGGCGGGATTAGTGAATTTGGCGGATGGGGATCGTTATGATATCAATGGTGAACTCTGCGGGATGTTGATCGTGCGCACGGGGATTGAGGGGATGAATATTGATAGTCCTTTTAAGCAATTCTCTGATCGTGGAGGGAGAACTTGCGGAAGGGGGATGCAGGATTGCAGATGCGCTGCGTAATTATAACTGGGCTTATGCTTTATTGCCGACTATACCAGGTTATCAGGATTTAACTTATTATTTTGAGGAGCAGGGAGAAAAGGGAACTTATACGGGTCTGGAGAATAAAATGACTTTTCTGCTGAATAAGCTCAATTTTGAGATACTGGAGCAGAAATCAAGTAAGGAAACTAATTATACCGATATGGTAATTCAGGTGAATTATGATGGAAAACCTGTTTGTGGTCTGCTGGTATATTATAATGACGGTTATGCGAATACATCTGCTGCGAACTGGGGTACCGGCTGCGGACGCATTAGATTAGGAAACGAAATTGCAGCAACCTGCAGCTATTAAGAAGATAGAAATTTGTGAAACTCCCATTCTGGCTACAGATGATTTAAAGTTAGAGATAAAGGAAAGCAGGAACTGCCCGGCAGAGCTTTCAGGAAATATCATCAAGCCTTTAGTGATGTTGTGCATCTGAAAGCGGAAAAGAAATTTAGGGCAGTGAGAAAGTACTTCACAATAGATGGTTACCAGGAATTTAACAAGTTATTAGATTATGGTCAAGGGGAATTGCTGCCGCAGAATATGGAGCTGGAACTGGTAAAGATCAACTGCTTATTTTGTCTGCGCAGCCTGCCGATGACTTTTTCTTTTCGGGGACAGCAGGAACCATTTACTGAGAAAGTGAACTTGCTTTTTAATCTGGAAGGTAAAATAGAAAATGTGACTTTTGCTTTGAGTACTTTAGCATTAGAGGATATTTGCGAAAATCCGAATTTCAGTGATGAAGATAAGGGCGAGATAATCTATTTTATGGAGCTTTATAAAACTGCTTACTGCTTGAAAGATATATCGTTTCTGGAAAACATATTTACCGAAGATGTGCGGATCATCGCAGGGTATGGAGTAAAAAAGATCCTGCCTATAATGTGGAATGACTTCTGGAGCAACTTGGCGATGAAAAAGTTCAGTATATCCGGTTAAGTAAAGATAAGTATATAGAACGCTTAGCTGAACAATTTGAGGAGAAGGATTTTATTAATATTCATTTTACGGAGACCAACCTGAAAAAACCTGGGAAAAATGGACAGAATATCTATGGCATCCAGATATCACAGTATTATTATTCCAGCAATTATGCAGATCAGGGATACCTGTTTTTGATGTTTAATCTGAATGAACCGGATGAACCCTGGATCATAGTGCGTTCCTGGCAACCGGATAATTTCGCGGATGGTTCGATTGTGGGACTGGAGGATTTCAGGTCCTAATATTTTTTTCACCGCGGATAACACGGATAGCGCGGATATTGAGAAGAGGGTTTTAATTATCCATTTTCCCCATTGTTCCCCGTGTTCATTTCCCAAGCTACGCTTTGGTGAACGTCCACTACGAGTAATCAAATGTAAAATGTAAAAAGTAAAATGCAGGAAGAAGTCGAATCACTGTTGTCGGATCACGAATCTTACGCTTTTCGCATCTTCTCATCTTCTCAATTTCCCAGTTTCTTATTGAAATAATGGGACTTATATAAAAGAGTCAAGTTTGGATTCGGCGTACCCGGGCAGTCCATTCACTCTTCACTGTTCACTATTCACTTGAATAGTTGATACTTCAATTTGTTTTTTTTATTGACAATAAATTCTCCATTTGTTGATAAATAATATAGGAGGAAATACAAATGAAACAGCTTTTTTTATTGTTTATGACGATGATCATCTTTGTTCAGCTTATTGCCGATGGCACCCCGGCAGAAGGCTCAGGAACAGAAAGTGATCCGTATCTGATTGAGACTTTGGATAATCTGCTGTGGCTTAGTACTACTGATAATGTTTGGGGTAACAACATTTATTTTCTGCAAACGGAGGATATTGATGCCAGTGATACTCAAAACTGGAATGATGGAGTAGGATTCATGCCAATCGGAGGATTTACAAATGGAATACCTCGGGACAGACCGAATCACTTCTATGGAAACTATAATGGTGGCAATCATATCATTGACAGTCTTTATATAAATTGTCCGGAAGGATATCATGTAGGACTTTTTGGATATATTAATGGAGCAACTATTGAATCTCTTGGTGTTACCAATGTTAATATTACAGGATATAAATGGGTTGCAGCTTTAGCAGCAGTAAATAAATACAATTCCTCGATCAGCAATTGCTATGCCTCAGGTAGTGTGAATGGAGATCAAATAGTTGGTGGTCTAATAGGTTCAAGCTATGAATCTACAGTCAGCGAATGCTATGCAACCTGTAGTGTGACTGGAAATGAATTTGTCGGTGGTTTAGTGGGTAGAGATTTTCACTCTTCGATCTACGAAAGTTATTATGATTATGAGACTGTTTGGATAAATAATCAACATTTAATATCATTAGGTGCACTCACCAGTGAGTTATATAATACCTGGTTAAATAATGATATGACATTAGATATTGTTGATTATCTGACTTATGATGGAGATTATTATCTGATCAATGGTTTTGATGATTTTGAAAAGCTTCTGGCTTTTGGATGGAACTCTGAAAACAATTTTCTACTTACTACTGACTTTGATTTAACTGATCATCCAAATTTTTATATTCCCAGCATTAAAGGTTCATTTAATGGTGATAACCACATCATTGACGGACTAAATATAAATAGTCCTACTGTGGATAAAATTGGGCTTTTCGGATATACTTACGGAGCAACCATCGAAGCACTTGGAGTGACAAATGTTAATGTAATTGGCTTTCTTGATGTTGGAGGCTTGATTGGTACTAATGATTATTCTACGATCAGCGACTGCTTTGCAACCGGTAACATGAATGGAGATAGTTATATTGGTGGTTTGGTGGGAGCTAATAATCATTCAACGGTCAGTGACTGCTATGCAACAAGTATTGTGGATGGATTTGGGCAGGTTGGAGGCTTACTGGGAGTTAATTTCTTATCTTCGCTCAGCAATAGCTATAAAACCGGGAGTGTATATGGATACTACGATGCTGGTGGATTGGTTGGTAAAAATGACAATTCAGATATTAGTAATTGTTTCTCTAATGGTAGTATCGATGGATTTAATAGTAACAGGCTTGGTGGTTTTGTGGGATATAACATCTCTGGAGCTACGATAGATAATTGTATCTGGAACATAGACAACGCCGGACAAACAACTGGTGTTGGACCACAATCAGCAGGAACAATAACCGGTTTATTGGCAGCAACGACAGCAGAAATGCAGTTGATGAGCACTTATACAGATATTGGTTGGGATTTTGTGGGTGAAACAGTAAATGGGACAGAATATATATGGGATATTAATGATGCTTTAAATAATGGTTATCCATACATTTCTGATCTGGAATGGTCACTTAATGATGATATATATGCAAATTTTACTGCAACACCAGTTTTTGGTTTTACACCATTAACAGTAAATTTCACTGATGAATCAATATCACAGTCATCTACTATTGTAAGCTGGGAATGGGATTTTCAGAATGACGGAGTTATAGACAGTAATGAACAGAATCCTGAATGGCTGTATAATGAACAAGGAATATACAGCGTTTCATTAACGGTTTCTGATGAATTAAACAGGAATATTTCCACAATTATAAAAGAGGATTATATTGAGATAATAGACGGAAGCTTCGTGCCTGAAGGCAGCGGAACAGTAACTGATCCATATCTGATTGCAACAATAGATAATCTCTTTTGGCTCAGTACTTCTCCAGAAGTTTGGGCAAGCTCAATATATTTTAAGCAAACGCAGGATATAGACGCCACCGACACGCAAAACTGGAATGAAGGAGATGGATTCAGCCCGATTGGATCGTTTCCTTTAATTCCATTTCAAGGTTCCTATAATGGCGATGATTACTTTATTGATGGACTATATATACACAGACCAGGTGAACTAATCAGCGGACTATTTGGATATACTTCAGGAGCAGTCATTGAAGCTCTCGGAGTAACTAACATTGATTTGACAGCATATGATGTTACAGGTGGTCTGGTTGGATATAATTATAATTCGGTGATCAATGAATGCTATACCACAGGTAGTGTGACTGGAGATTCATTTGTTGGGGGTCTTGTGGGAAATAATGATTTTTCTTCGGTGATCAGTGAATGTTATGCAACATGTAGTGTGAGTGGAGTTGTTTTTAATATTGGTGGTTTAGTGGGATTTAATTCGGTGAACTCCTCAATCATATCATGCTATGCCACCGGTCATGTTATTGGAAATTATGATCATACAGGAGGTCTGGTGGGATTTAATTATGAGAATTCCACGATCAGTAACAGCTATTCCACAGGGAGTGTGGATGGTGATTATTATGTAGGTGGTCTGGTGGGTAAAAATAGAGATAATTCCATTATAAGTAATTGTTACAGCCGCGGTAATGTGACTTGCAATGGTGTTGATGGTGGCCTTGTGGGATTTAATGAAAATGCACTAATAGAGAACTGTGTCTGGGATATGGAAACATCAGGGCAGTTATTTGGAGTATTTTTTAATCAAGATGGCACAATAATAAATTTACTGGGCAAAACAACGGCAGAAATGCTGATAATGAGCACTTATACTGATATTGGCTGGGATTTTGTGGGGGAAAATGTAAATGGAACAGAAGATATCTGGGATATTGATATTCCATTAAATAATGGCTTTCCGTATATTTCTGAACTGGGATGGTCAGTAGGTGGATTAAATGCGAATTTTACTGCAGTTCCAACTTATGGCATAATGCCATTAACTGTAAATTTCACTGATCAATCAGTGTCTTCATATCCAATAGTATCCTGGCAGTGGGATTTTCAAAATGATAACATTATTGACAGTTATGAACAGAATCCGGTGTGGATATTTACTGAACCGGGAATTTACAGTGTTAGTTTAACAGTGTCTGATGATATTGAAAGAGATACAGTTACTATACTGAAGGAAAATTATATTGAAGTAATTAGTCAAATACAATATGGTGATATCAGTGATAATGCAGTAGTGGAAAGCTATGATGCATCACTGTTATTAATGTATTTGGTTGGTCTGGATCCATTACCTGAAGATCCAGTTCCGTGGGAAGATTGGCGTATTGCCAGGGCAGATGTTGATCTTAACGGTGAATGCGAAGCTCTGGATGCGGCCTATATACTGCAATATGTTGTTTCCATAATTACAGAATTCCCCGTGACCAGAGCTGGTGGAATTCCCGATATTGCTATATCTCTTTCCAATGATTCCGAATATATATATTTGAATACCGAAAATAAGATCATCAGCCTGGAATACAAAATAATTGCAAGCCGGAATCTAAACACCGGCTTTGCAGAGTGTGATAGAGTGGATTGCCTTTATTACCAGAACAAACAAAATTTTGCACTGATCTCAGCAGAAGGAATATCCGGTAATATTCTAAAGATACCTTATGAAAAGATCAGCAATACTGATTGTTCTCTGGATTTAGAACTAGCCTGCAATGGATTTTTGGAAAATATCACCTATACTTTAACTGATCCGGTCCAACCAGTAACAAGGTTGAATTCCATATATCCCAATCCCTTTAATCCGGTTACTAATATCCAGTATGAACTGGCTGAAGATGGTAAAGTGATTATAGATATCTATAACATTAAAGGT
The DNA here is from genome assembly GCA_021736135.1 of Candidatus Cloacimonadota bacterium. GTDB lineage: Bacteria > Cloacimonadota > Cloacimonadia > Cloacimonadales > TCS61 > JAIPGO01. The sequence continues at coordinate 54,647 of JAIPGO010000010.1, read as the reverse complement.
CAGAAAGTGGTAACTCTGTTGAATGAAGAAAAAGAAGCCGGTAAACATTCAATAATCTGGAATGCGGATAGCCGGGGCAGCGGAGTTTACCTGCTGAAATTTAAAACAGGGACAATGAATAAGGTAAGGACATTGATTCTTTTAAAATAGATCAGGATTTGCAGGATATTTGTCTGTATCAGGAATTTCATGATTTAAGATATTAGCAGGATGTTTTTTAAGAAAAGAAGAGGCTACTATTTTTTCTTTAATCCTGTAAATCTATTAAATCCTGTTAATCCTGATCCTGAAAAATTTTCGAATCACGAGTATCGAGTATCGACTGCCTTGCAACAAGCTGCGCTTTGTTGCCAGTCTGGCGATAAAGTTATTGACATTTGAGAGGAATAATTAACTTATAAGTGATTGGTAAAAATAATGATGATTAACTTAGATAAAAAGAGGGATGATGTTGAATAAGAAAGTTGTTATTCTTTTATTTTTGTTACTATTAGCGTTAAACGTGCTGCTGGCTGAGAAGCCAGTGGAGATCAGTTTATGGCATCAGATGGAGCCGAGTAAGGAACCACTGCTCAAGGAACTGATTGCGGAATTTGAGAAAGAAAATCCGGAATATAAGGTCAATGCTCTGCACAAGGGCACGGAAGAACTGCGTACGGGATTTCAGACGGTGGCAGCTTTCACGAATACGGCACCGGAACTGGTTTATGGTCCTTCCGATAACCTGGGTGCTTTTGAAGTGATGAAGCTGAGTGATAATCAAACGGCAAGCATCATTGCATCTCTGGAAGATGTATTCAGTGAAGAGTTTCTGGATAAATTCATGGAGCAGGCAAAATTCCGGTATCAGGGACATATTTACATGATCGCCGACCGGCTGGGCAATCATTTATCATTGTGCTGCAATATGCGCTTATTTAGAGAAGTGGGGCTGGATAGACCGCCGAAGACGATGAGTGAGCTCATTGAGTATGGTCAAAAGCTGACGCGGGATCTGGATGGTGACGGGACGATTGACCAGTGGGGTTTCGTGTGGAATTATAAGGAGCCTTTCTGGTATGTGCCGTTTTTTGGCGGATATGGGGGAGAGGTGTTCAATGAGAATGCCGAACCGCAATTAGACAGTCAGGCAGCGATTGATGCTTTTCAATTGATCATAGACATGCGCAATAAATATAAGATCATTCCGGAAGAATGCGATTATGACATAGCCGATAACAAATTCAAACAGGGCAGAGCTGCCATGCTGGTCAACGGCGACTGGAGCTGGAATGACTATATCAAGTCCGATAAAGTGGATTTTCAACTGGCAGTTCTGCCCATCATTGATAAAACGGGGGAATATTGCAAACCCTTTATCTCAGCGACGGGATATTCCCTGAGTTCACGGGCGACAGGTGAAAAACTGGCAGGTGCCAAAAAGCTGCTCATGTTTTTAACTTCGGAAACGGCGCAGCGGCGTTTTGCAGTGCAGCATAAATCATTTCCATCTTTAAAGACTTTGCAGAGCGATCCCATTTTTACTGAGGACGAGGTATTACAAATTTCCGCAAGACAGATCGAAGTGGGCGTGCCGATGCCGGTTATTCCGGAAATGCGTGCTGCCTGGGATGCGATGCGTCCGGCTTTGCAAAACGTGGTGGCTGGCGTGATGACTCCGGCAGAGGGTGCGAAATATCAGCAGGAACTGACGCAGGAGAAGATCCGCTCGATGTATGAAGATGCGGGACTGATCGAAACAAAGGGTCAAAAAGTGATGCGCTCGGTTTTATATTTGCTGGGTATTGCGCTGGGCATATATCTATGTTACATCTTTATCTTTAAATTCCTGAAAGAGCTTCTGGGGAACCGCAATTCGCTGGTTACCCATAATAACCGCTTTGCCGTATTAATGGTGATGCCGGCAGCGCTGCTGCTTTTTGGAGTGGTGCTTTATCCTTTCTTTTATAATATAGTTATCTCTTTTTCCAACATGAGTATGACCAACATTCATTCCTGGCGGATCATAGGCATAGGACAATATATCAAAGTGCTGAGTGAAGCGATATTTTATTCCACCTTATGGAAAACCCTGGTCTGGACTATCGTGAACGTGTTTTTCCACGTGGTGGGCGGAGTGTTCCTGGCGCTGCTTTTAAACCGTAAACTGCCGGGGAAACCGCTATTCAGAGTATTATTGATCCTGCCGTGGGCAGTGCCGCAATATATTGTCGCTTTAACCTGGAGAGGGATGTTCATGCAGGATTCGGGAGCCATTAATCTGCTTTTGAGCAGCATCGGTATTGATTCCATAAACTGGCTGAGCGATCCCACCCTGGCATTTATTGCCTGCATAATCACCAATATCTGGCTGGGGATACCTTTTATGATGATGATCGCCTTAGGAGGACTGCAATCGATTCCGCATGAACTTTACGAAGCTGCGAGGATTGACGGCGCCGGCAGATGGGAGCAGTTGAAGAGAATAACCATACCCATGCTCAAACCGGTGATGGTGCCTGCCATAACGCTGGGCATCGTGTGGACTTTTAATAATCTGAACGTGATGTGGCTGATCACCAATGGCGGAGAACCGGCGGACAGTACCCATATTCTGGTAACTTACGTTTACCGGGCAGCATTTAACCTTTACCGTTACGGTTATGCGGCTGCCTTCAGTATGATCATCTTCATTATTCTGGCGATATTCAGTATTACGTTTATGAATAGGTCACGGATTTCGGAGAAAACGTGATGAGATTAAGGATTATGGATTAAGGATTAAGGACTTGAAGAGATTATGGATTGAGGATTAAGGATTATGGATGGGAAGAGATTAAGGATTATGGATTAAGGATTATGGATGGGAAGAGATTAAGGATTAAGGACGTGAAGAGATTGAGGATTTTTTTATGAAGAAGAAGAATGAGGTTCGAGATCGAAGTTTTGATTTTGCTGTTAGGATCATTAATCTGTATAAGTACCTTTGTAGTGAAAAGAAGGAATATGTTCTTTCTAAACAGGTCTTGCGGAGTGGAACTGCTATTGGGGCGATGATCAGAGAGGCTGAATGTGGTGAAAGTAAAGCGGACTTTATTCACAAAATGGGAGTTGCTTTAAAAGAAGCTAATGAGACTGGTTACTGGCTGGAGCTTCTAAACAAAACTGAGTTTTTGACAGAGGAACAGTATAAGAGCGTTATAGGTGATATTGATGTCTTAATTGGATTACTGGTTAAGATAATTAAGAAGATGAAGGGAATTGAATAGATTAAGGATTGAGGATTATGGATTATGGACTTGAAGAGAGTTGAAGAGATTAAGGATTGAGGATTATGGATTATGGATTATGGATTATGGATGGAAGATATAATAAGGAGAAAGGATGAGAAATAAGACTACTTCTTTGCAATATATAATGATCTATTTGATATTGATCATGTTTTCTGTGGTGGCACTTTATCCGGTTTTGCGGGTGGTGACTATTTCGCTGCGGCCGGGGAATAACCTGCTGAATGAATCATTGAGGATCATTCCGGAAGATGCTACTTTTGATAATTTTATCAAGCTTTTTCAGGAGAAGCCTTTTCTGCTTTGGCTGCGGAATAGTTTGCTGGTGACGAGTATTGTGACTATTTTAGGGGTGGTTCTGGCTTCAACTGCCGGTTATGCTTTTTCGCGTTATTCTTTTCCGGGCAGGAAGGCAGGACTGATGTCGCTGCTGGTGACTCAGATGTTTCCGGCTACGATGCTGCTGCTGCCGCTTTATATCATGATCGCCAAATTGCATTTAGTGAATTCCATGCTGGGTCTGGTGATAATGTACAGCGCCACGGCGCTGCCCTTTTGCATCTGGATGATGAAAGGGTATTATGATACTATTCCCTTTAGCCTGGAAGAATCAGCGCGCGTGGACGGAGCAGGCAGGTTCCGGTCTTTTGTGACGATAATGCTGCCGCTGGCGGCACCGGCGCTGGTGATCACGGCGTTATTTTCCTTTATGACAGCCTGGAATGAATATATCGTGGCCGCCCAGGTAATGCTGGATGAGAATTTATTCACCCTGCCGGTAGGCTTGAAAAGCCTGCAGGGCAATATGTCCACGGAGTGGGGAATGTATGCTGCGGGATCACTGGTCGTCAGCATTCCCGTGATAATACTTTTCCTGTCTCTGAGTAAATGGCTGGTTTCGGGGTTGACGCTGGGAAGCGTGAAAGGATAAACCGTGAGTCGTGAGACGTGAGAAGTGAGAAGGAAGACGTGAAGAGATTAAGGATTATGGATTAAGGATTAAAAAAGTCAGGTGGTGTGAGGTGATATTGTGGTTAGTGATCTTGCGATTTACTGTTCACTATTCACTGTTCACTGTTCACTAATAAAGGATAGGTGCTTATGAGAAGAATTATCTGGTTATTATTTTTTATTCCGCTGCTGCTGGCGGCAGTGACGGGCGAGGACATTTATGATCGCTTTGTGCTGGACGGATTGAGCGATGAATTTACGGAAGATGAGAATATCGTGGTGGATTCGCTGGGAGTTGATCTCGAGAGTGATAATGACTCTTACTGGGGAGAATATAACGACCTCCGGCAGATCAAGGTAACCTGGGATGCGACGTATCTCTATGTGGCGGTTGATGCCTGCTGCTGGGGTAATAACGTGATCCTGTATTTTGACATTTATGATGATTACGGGCTGAAAGACCAGCAGGATCTGAATACCTGGATGCGTAATTTCAAGTTTTACAATCTGGAACCGGATTTCTTTCTGGCAACCTGGGATACGAACACTAATCCTCAGTTCTGGAAAATCCGCGAAGGTCAGAGCCAGATGGCAGATGAGATCAGCAGTGAAGATTATGCGGGTTTTGACACCGGGCAACTGGGCAGGAGCATGGAAGCCATTATTCCCTTAAGCACGCTATATTACGATGAAGTGCATAATATGGCGGATTATCCTTCCATCCGGCTGGTGGCGCTGATCACTGCCGGGGGTGATTTCACCAGTGGACCTGACTGCGCCCCGGATAACCTGGGCGGTATGGCACAGGATTCCGGGCAGGTGGTGATAATTGATAATTATCTGGAAGTATTGCTGGATGCTGACGGCGATGGCGCGGCTGATACAGATGGCGTGCTACCGCGGGAACGGGTCAGTTTTCTGGAAACACCACCTGTCAAGCCGATACCTCTTGATATTATCAGTGTAAAATTCCCTGAGGGCAAAGGATTTAATCCCGCCACGGAAAGTGACATCAAGATCCGCTTTTTAAGTAACCGCGCTTCCATCTATTTTATGGAAATATATAATATGGAAGGGAAGAAGAAAGGCGACGCAGTATTTGAAAACACAGATGCGGAAGATTACCAGATCTGGAGCTGGGACGGCAGGGATGCCAATGGCAAAAACGTGCCTTATGGAATATATATCGTGCGGATCTATTCGGAATCCGGTGAAATAACGCGCAATGCAGCTATTGCGGTAGTGAAATAGGGGAGGGAAAGATGAATAAAGCAATTTTATTTCTATTTCTGGTATTCCTGATCTCATTGCCGCTTTCCGCTGATTTCTCGGGTATGAATTGCGGCACGCGGCCAATGGGAATGGGAAATGCCTTCAGCGCTATGGATGGAGCACCGGAAAGCATATATTTTAATCCTGCCGGCATAGCCGGCCTCGATCATTATAATCTGAATACGTCATACCAGAATGTTTACGGCATTTCTGACCTGGTGAACCTGAACCTGGCAGTAACGGCACCTTTAGGTGATTATACGGCAGGACTGGCAGTGCAGCAGGTGAACCTGCTGGACGTTTATAATGAAAACATCCTTTATCTGGATGTGGCGCGGCAGTTAAGACGCGGCAATTCGCATTTCAAACTGGGCGTAAGCGGAAAATATTTTCTGATCGGCGGCTCGGAAGCAGACGTGGAACTGGATATGCCCTATGATTTTGACCTGGGATTCGTCTGGCAGACAAAAGGATTTGCCCTTTCCTCCTGCAGTAAAAACATCCTGCGCTTTGCCAGCGATAAAGATAATATCAGCAGTGTGCAAGTGCTCGGGGCAGCAGTAAACTGGCAGGAGCTATTGAATATGACGGCAGATTATGAGATAGAATCCGATCGTGGCATCCTGCATCTGGGGATCGAATTGTGGTTTTATGACACCTTTGCACCGCGTATCGGACTTGATGATCAATATCTCACCATGGGTTTCGGTCTAAAATCAAGCTTGTGGGATTTTGACTTCGGATTGAAGACGCATGAAAAGCTGGGAACCACCTACCGCTTTGGCTTTAACCTGAAATATAAGCGAGACAGTCTATGAAAAAGAAAATAATAATTTTAATGATTACGCTGTCCCTGGCATTTCTCTCATTACAGGCAGCGCCTTTACGCTTTGAAGGCTACCTGGAAGGGCAGTATGGGGCTAATCAGCAGGCTGATGAATTTAAGTGGAATATCTGGGATCCCAATATCTATTTCGAAGCACGCTTCAATTCCAGTCCTATGCCCGGTACCGATATGTTCTTCAAATTTTATTCGGATAAGGATAATCCGGAATATCAAAGCGGGAAATCTGCGCTGGCTGTATTAACTGAGGGTCATGTAAGTTTCCGGCAGGAAATGAGCGTTGTGGGTATGGAAACCAACCTGTTTACCCGCGAAGGCGGACGTTACTGGCTGGATGGCTCGATGCTGGGACTTTTAAATACGGGTTCCGTTAATAATGACGGCAATGGACAGGGTGTGCGCATGGATTTCTGGATGCCGAGTTCCAGCCTGACCTACGTGATCTCAGATTTTTCCTCCGGAGCAGGTGATGATGTGCATCTGGCGCGTTTCCGGCAGAATCTGTTCAATAATCTGCGGCTGGGAGCCACCTATCAGCGCAAGAACTATGCATCCGGTGGAGCGCGTGATTATAATCAGCTATATTCGGCAGATGCCAAATATCAACTGGGCAGCTATTACCTGAACTGGGAAATTGCCGCCACGAGCGTACCTGCGGAAGAAGACGTTACCCTGAAACTGAAGGAATATGAAGACAGCAGTGAACTTAGCGACTTCTTCAAGCGCAATATTGCCTCTAAAATGGAAGTATCCGGCTTTAAAACCGGCAACGTGAAGCTTGGCTATATCACGGTAACTCCGGGCGCTTATTTCCTGGGCGACACTTACCGTAACTATATGGGCAATAATGAAAAGAATAAATACGGATATTGGGTGAACTCTTATTACCTGGTTCCCCAGCGCGCTATAACCATTACCTGTAATTACTGGGGAAACCGGAAAATGGTGCCGGATACTCTTATGATAATGGATCAGGAAAAACTCAGCTACGATCCGGTGAGTAATCTTTATACGGAACTCTACGTGGAATTTATCAACGGCTTCAAGTGGAAACTGAGTTTTAATAAAAAAGATGAAACCTGGCAGGGAAGTGGTTACAAACATTATGACGTATTTACCGAATTACAGGTGGAAAACCGTCTGGCAAAACTGCTGAGTCAGTTCAAGATCAAAGACCTGGGTGAAACCAGTGAGAAACAGATATGGGGCATTGAATGCAGCGTGAACCTCACGGAACGCTGGCGTCTTTTCAGCCGCGGCATGGTCGCCAATGACCGGGGCGGTTCACGTTACAGTATATTTGGGGAATTAAGTTATAAGATCGGCGGCAATGCGGAAGCTTATATCCAGTATGGACCCGGCTGGTGGGGACAATATGGACTGGTAAATGACGATGGATTTGCCTCAGGCGGCGAAATGAAAGAAGAATTAAAGCTGATAGTAAAAGGCTGGTTTTAAATGACCGGGCAGGAGATAAATATGAAAAAGATATTGTTTATAAGTTTTTTATTGCTGAGCGCAGTGTTATTACTGGCAGCGGTTAAGGAGACAGCAGATGGAGTGGAATTCACGTATTCTGCCCCTAATGCCGGATCCGTCTCACTTGCCGGCTCTTTCAACGACTGGAGCACGACGGCAGATCCGATGCAGAAACAGTCTGACGGCTCCTGGATGGTAATTATGGATCTACCCGAGGGAAGCCACAGTTACAAATTCGTTATAGACGGCAACTGGATGTATGATGCTGAAAATCCTCTAACTATTGATGACGGATATGGCGGTTCCAATTCACTTGTAGAAGTTGGCGGAGGCAACGTTAAACCTGCTGTTGCAGCGAAGAAAGTCAGTCTGGATGTAGCTTCCGGCATCAATCCCAAAGTATATTTTGACGGCAGGTATTATGCCAGTTACAAGTTGAGCAAAGATGAAAACATGAATCGTTATGAGCTTGCCAAGCCATATCATGACCTGAATCTGGGTATCATGATCAAAATGAACGAAAACGTGGAAGGCTACACCCTGCTGAATGCCAATAACACCAACGAAGGCGTGGATATGTGGAAAACGCATCTGAACTTCAAGCGCACCTGGCTGAAGATGGATGCTGATTACATAAACCTTTTTGCTTTTGATGATTACGGCGTAATCAAATTCGATGATCCCATGAACATCGTGGGTAATTATGGCTACAATGGATATAATTTTGGCTGGGATTACCGCGGTATATTATTCAATACGGACAGCGAGCGTTTTGCCCTCACCCGGAAATTACCTTTTAAATTTGAAATAGAGGGCTTTGGTGCGGATAAACAGGGTAATGATGAACGGGACATTACGGCAGTGAGATTCAAAGCAGATTATGATTTCAAGTTATTTCAATGCCGGAGAAACTTCACTTTAGGCGGATCTTCCTATAACAGCAGACTCAATAATCAGGCAGGTAATCCCATAACAGCCGATCCTGTTTACATTGTGGACAGCAATCCAGCCTGGGAAATTGACGGGATGCTGACTTCCATACGCGAAGATGCCGGCTGGCAGTCACCTATGAAGATGTATCTGGGTTATGAGCATTTTGCCTTTGAAAATAAAAAGGAATATAAGGATTATCATAGCGAAGGCTATGACTTCATTGCCGAAAAGGAATTCGTCTGGCAGGAAGGAAGCAAGGATTTCCTTTTCCTGAAGGTGAAATTCCCGGCTGCGTTGCAGGTTTATGCGGGATATACCAGTAATGAGATCAAGTTTAATTACGAAGCTTATCCCGATACGGCAGTAGTTATACCTGCTGCTGACGTGAATCATGCCACGCTTTCGCGCAGTAAATGGGCGCTGAAAGCAGATTTTGAGCTGAATAAACTGAATCTGACCCTGGGAATGGAACGCTGGTCAACCGAATATCCTGACAGCGTGGCAACCTGGAGTGATTATTATAAATATATGGAACGCACGGACGGCAACGGCAGATGGTATCAGGATTATAATGAACTAACTTTTGCCCGTTACCTGCTGCTGGGTTATGATACGGGTCTGATCTGGAATTTTAAGAGCACCTACAACTGGAAAAAGCTGAGTCTGGAATATGAAGCCAATATTGCTCAGCTCGATTTTGGCTATCAACCGGAACTCATTGAAAACTTCATCCGCATTAAATGGGATATAAATAATAAATGGACATTGCAGCGTGATACGCGCATTCCCATCTATAACTCGGAATTACTCGGTTTGAAAACTGATTTTGCTAATGATAAAGATGTGTTTAGAGCCTGCTATACCGAGTTGCGCTATCATCTGGGCGAAAACGTGAGCCTGGCTTTTGGTTACGGGATCAATCCGCGCGTGATCAGCAGTGTATCAGACGAATTTTATAATGACGGCAGACGCGAATATCTGGAAACCGAAGGCAACCTGGACGAATACCTGCAGATTACATATAACAGATTTGGCGAGCAGCTTCGGAAAGCGGAAAATGCCCTGGAAGACGATTACCGCATCAGTATTGAAGCAGTTTTGCAGTTTTAGGAGGCAAGCCTTATGAATTGGAAACTGATATTAATTATACTCCTCTTGCTGGCTGTGGCTGCCTGCTCTATGAATATTGTCAAGAAACGGCTGACGCCACCACACGCTGTGGCAAGTGGAATTATGTTTCAGCATGATGCACCTTCAGCCAGACAGGTGAACCTGGCAGGAAATTTTCCAGATAATCTCTGGGCAGGAACAGCTTCCAGTACCAGCCGTTTTGATGACCGCATTGACCCGATGTATGACGACGGCACGCATGGCGACCTGGTTGCTGAGGACGGTATCTGGACTTTGATCAAGAAAGTGAGTCCCGGCAGATATGAATATAAATACGTTATCGACCGCAATACCTGGGTTACAGACCCCAATGCCGTGGAAACCACGGATGACGGGTATGGCGGCAAGAATTCCGTATTGACAGTGAAATAAAGGAGGAAAAATGAAATATATATACTTTTTATTAATTCCTGCACTGTTCTTTTTAGGCAGTTGCGAGGAAAACACCACGCAATCCGTGTTTGATCATAATGCTTCCCTGGAAGGATATGTGCTTTTTGAGGATGGCAGTCCTGATACACTTTCTGCCGAAGTATCCGCTTCCAGAAATAACCTGATCCTGGCTGTAACGCAGACTGATACCTGCGGTTATTATCTGATGGAAGAGCTTTCCACCGGCGAATATTATATCTCAATTGCTCTGGCTGGTTACAGCAGAAAGTCATTTAGCGTGATCTTAACAAATGATATTTTAGTAACCGCTGACACTCTGACCATGGAACCAATGGCAAGTATGCAGATGGCAACCAGAGTAGTTGACGGCGTGATAGACGGCGGCTGGCTGCCGGTTTACACAGATGATCACGTGAGTAACTGGGGTCCAAATGATTTTGAAGAGCTTTACATGGCTTATGATGATGAATATCTATATATTGCAGTAACCGGTGCATTTTCCACGTCGGATAATACAGTAACTATCTGCATAGATAAGGATGACAGTGCAGCTACCGGTATCTACAATTTCATGCAAGTTAGTGGTGGTGATATTGGTGATCATATCAGAAAAGAAATTACCGCACCTGAAACTTTTGGGGCAGATATTGCCTTCAATTCCGGCTGGAGTTTAGCTGGTGGTGAAGGTGTAGTATCTATAGATAAAGATAATCCGTCTGCCGTAGATACGGCTATGCTGGAGGATGTTGTGATTTCCATGAATAGTTCAGTAATCGAATTTGCCATTTCACTGCAGGAAATGTATGGTAGTCCTAATTTACCAGAGCAGATATCACTGATCGGTTATATTGGAGGTGGTGATAATCTAAATTTTGCCAATGACGTGATCCCGCAGGGTGGCGGTGATTTCGGCGGGACATTCTTAGAAGTATTTACAATTGGATTTTAAGGGAGGAAAAATGAGAAAATTAATCTATTTAGCGACAGCAGTATTAATGATTCTGGCGCTCACATCCTGTTCCGTTCTGGGTATGTCCGGTGGCAATACCCCGGCATCTGCAGACAAAGCAAAAAATTCCAGTGCCACAGTGCTTACCTATAAAGATGCCTCTGCCACTTCGGTAAATGTTGCCGGTGAATTTAACGGCTGGTCAACAACGGATGATCCCATGACGAAAAAGGGCGACACCTGGCAGATCGAACTTAATCTGGAACCTGGAAAATATATGTATAAATTCGTGGTCAACGGTTCGGAATGGAAAGCCGATCCTGAAAATCCCGATGTTGCCGATGATGGTTTTGGAGGACAGAATTCCGTTCTCACTGCCGGCGGCTCAGCAAAAAAAAGCGCTGATAAAGACGCAGCTAAAAAAGGCGTTAAATTTACCTGGAAACCCGATGATGATGCTGAACATGATGTGTATCTTGCCGGGGATTTCAATAACTGGTCAACAACTGCGGATAAAATGGAAAAAAATGGTGATGTCTATGAAACAGCCCTGGAACTGTCAGCAGGGAAATATGGATATAAATTTATTGCAGACGGGAACTGGATAACCGATGAGAATGCCTCAGAAACAATTGATGACGGATATGGGGGACAGAATTCCATTATAACCGTTGGTGAAGGTACGAAATCCGTTAAGATCGAGAAACCCGCGCCGGCAGATGAAAGTTATAAAGGCGAATTTCCTGTTACTTTCACCTATAAACCTTTAACGGGGGGAAAGAAGAATGTCTTTCTTGCCGGTGATTTTAATAACTGGTCGCCAACTGCTACACCGATGAACGAAAAAGACGGCAACTATGATATCACACTTAAACTGAAAATGGGCAAATACGGCTATAAATTCGTGGTGGACGGTAACTGGGTCACTGACGAAAATGCCGAAGAATTTGTTGGTGACGGTTATGGGGGACAAAACTCAATAGTTTTTGCCGGAGATATGAAAGAGATCAATGCTTTGCGGAAAGTTACATTTAAGTATGATCCCGGAAAACCCGTAACCGACGTTTATCTTGCCGGTTCGATGAATGACTGGAACCAGAAACGTGATATGATGACGGATGCAGATGGTGACGGAGTTTATGAAGTAACAAAACTGCTCAAAGGAGCTGAATATACCTATAAATTCGTGGTTAACGGTTCGGAATGGGTAACAGATCCTAATGCTGTTTCTTTTGTTGATGACGGTTTTGGCGGACAGAATTCCGTGATCGTAGTTGATGACCGTTATCCTGCGGTTACGATGGAAAAAGGTGATGGTGAGTTTCTGCAATACGGATTGCCTTTCGGGCAGTCCATTGAAACCATCAATCCCTTAAATCCTGGTCTGATAGAACTTAAGACCCGCGTTCATAACAATGACGTGGAGCATGTTTCCGTCTGGATCGATGATCTGGTACTTGAGATGAAACTGGTGGCTGTTGATAACAGTTTCAGTTACTTTCAGTATATGTATGAATTATCCAAAGCTCAGGGTGAATTCGATTATACCTTTATGATCGAAGATGGCGGCAAAATCTGGTATATGACCAATAGCGGTTACAGCACGGGTGCCAGCGACAGATTTCATTATTCCCCGGAAACCGTGGAAGCCTTTTACACTCCGGACTGGGTCAAGGACGGTATAGTATATCAGATATTCCCGGAACGCTTTGCCAACGGTGATAAAGCCAATGATCCGGATTTTAAGGAGTGGTATTATGAAGGCGTGAATATTCCACCAAAACCCGAAGAATTGCTGCCAAAATACAGACCATATTATCATTTGATCAAAGACTGGTACGATATTTCCGGACTCACGAAAAGCCCCTATCATGCTCCTAATCAGGACGGCTATCAGCCGGAATACAACAGTTATTATGGCGGAGATATTGCCGGAATTCAGCAGAATCTTGATTATCTGAGTGATCTGGGCATCACCATCATCTATTTCAATCCGCTTTTCCAGGCTAAATCCAATCATAAATATGATGCTGCCGATTATATGAAGCTTGATCCGCATTTCGGCACAAATGAAGAATTCCGGGCTTTCGTTGCGGATTGCCATGCGCGTGGTATAAAGATCATCATAGATTGTGCTTTCAATCACACAGGTGAAACCTTCTGGGCTTTTCAGGATGGTGTGAAAAAAGGAAAAGAATCAGAATATTGGGACTGGTATGAATGGAAGAAATGGCCTCTTCCGGATACCAATTCTCCGGGTTATAAGCCTTCTGATTATTACGAATGCTGGTGGGGATTTGGCGAAATGCCCAACCTCAATTACGACCTGACGCTTTCCAATCCTGAAGAGAATAGTTTAAAAAATATGGCAGATGCTGATCCTAATATGCCGGTTGTCAATCATGTACTTGACGTCGTGGATTTCTGGATCGGGGATATGGACCTGGATGGTTTCCGCCTGGATGTGCCGAATGAAGTGCCTTTCTGGTTCTGGAAACTGTTCCGTGAACGTGTGAAAGCAAATAAAGAAGATGCCTGGTTATGTGGTGAGATCTGGAGTAACGCCGTGGACTGGGTGAATAACGATGTTTTTGATTCCGTGATGAATTATGCCTATTTCAAAGATCCGGTTCAGAGATTTTTCAATATGCGCCAGTGCAGCGCTGCCACTTTTGACCGCGACCTGAAACCGGGATTACTAACATATCCTACGCAGTCAGCACAAACTATGATGAATCTCATCGATAGCCATGATACTTTCCGCTATCTGGAAACTGCCAAAGGTGATGTTTCCACTCTGAAACTGGCTGCTTTTTTTGAGATGACTTACGTGGGCGCTCCGCATATCTGGTATGGGGACGAAATTGCCATGATGGGCAAACACGATCCCGACTGCCGTCGCCCCTTCAACTGGAAATATAAAGATAACCCCAAGGCCGTTGATCTGCTGGATTATTATAAAAAGATCATTGCCATCAGGAAGGAAAACGATGCTTTGCGTCGTGGTTCTTTTAAAACCCTTCTTACCGATGGGATGGTTTATGCCTATCAGAGAGAATTTAAGAATGATAAAATCGTTATGCTCATTAATAATGAGGCAAGTGAAAAGATGATCGAACTGCCGCTTGATACCGGCATGCGATCCGTGAATGATCTCATCACCGGTGAGCAGTACCAGGTGAATAACGGTAAAATTACGGTTAAAGCTGCGCCTTATACCGGATATATCTTCAAATAGGAGTAATTATGGCTCAGGTCATTCTTAAAAAAGTCAATAAGGTTTACGATAAAAAAGTGCACGTCGTCAAAGACATCAGCCTGGAGATCAAAGATAAGGAATTCATGGTGCTGGTGGGTCCTTCCGGCTGCGGAAAATCAACCATTCTGCGCATGATCGCCGGTCTGGAGGAAATCACTTCCGGCGAGATCATCATCGGTGACCGCGTGGTTAATGAACTCACCCCCAAAGACCGCGATATTGCCATGGTCTTTCAGAATTATGCCCTGTATCCGCATATGAGCGTATATGAAAACATGGCGTATGGCTTGAAACTGCGCAAAATGCCGAAAGCAGACATTGATGAACAGGTTCAGAAAACCGCTGCCATACTCGGTCTGGAAGAATTTCTGGATCGTAAACCCAAACAGCTTTCCGGCGGTCAAAGACAGCGCGTTGCCTTAGGACGTGCCATCGTGCGCAAACCGCAGGTCTTTCTCTTTGATGAACCGCTATCCAATCTCGATGCCAAATTACGTATGCAGATGCGTGCTGAGATCAATAAACTGCATCAGCAGCTCGATACCACCATCATCTACGTAACTCATGACCAGGTGGAAGCCATGACCATGGGTGACCGTATTACCGTACTGCATAATGGCATTATTCAGCAGTGTGACACGCCACTTAATCTTTATGATCATCCCCGCAATCTATTCGTTGCCGGGTTCATCGGCAGTCCCGCCATGAATATGATCAAAGGTAAGATCACAAATGATAATGGCTTAACTTTCAGCACCACAGGAATCAAATTTCCGGTACCGCAGCAGCTTCAGGATAAAATGAAAGCTTTTGCCGGCAAAGAAGTGATCCTCGGAGTGCGCCCCGAAAATGTGAATATTGATCAGGGATCAGAAATTACCGCTAACGTAGAAGTTGTGGAACCCATGGGTAATGAGATCATTGTTTACCTGGCAATAGGCGATAATCATTTCCTGATGCGCATGGAAGAAAGAGTTCCCTTAAAGCCGGGTGACAAGGTCAATATCACTTTCCAGGATACGCACCAGCATTACTTTGACGCTGCCAGTGAAGAATGTATTAATTATTCACTATAAATACTGAATTTTTTAAAATCTATGCAGATTGGGAATGTCATTCCCAATCTGCATAGATTATTCTTGACACTATCTTTCACAAATCAAAAATATTCCTCGATTTTGATTAATAATGAGGATCGTTATTATGCTGATAAAAAGAAAGTTAATGCAGAGATTACAGGACACAGCTTCTGGTTTCCCAGTTCTTACTATTACCGGACCTCGCCAGTCAGGTAAATCTACTCTGGCTAAGATCAGTTTTCCTGATTATAAATATCTTACTTTAGAAGATCCCGACATTCGTGAATTTGCGATAAATGATCCCAGACAGTTTATCAGGGAGAATCCGGAATATACCATTATTGATGAATTCCAGAAAGCCCCTCAGCTTACTTCTTATCTGCAGGGCCATATAGATGCAGTAAATAAGCCTGGAATGTATATCCTGACCGGAAGTAATCAGTTTGAATATATTGGTCAAGTAACCCAGTCTCTGGCAGGACGTACGGCAATATTCAGGCTTCTTCCTTTCGATTATCGAGAAATCTACCAGATTGAGGATAAAGATGTATATGAAATAATGGTTAAAGGCTTTTACCCACGTATTTTTGATCAGAATCTTGATTTCAATCTTTTTTACAGCTCATATTTTGATACCTATATCCAGAGAGATGTGCGTTCTTTGCAGCACATTCGTGATTTGATGGTATTTCAAAACTTCGTGAAGCTCTGTGCCGGAAGAACGGGACAGTTGTTAAATCTCTCCAGTCTTTCTACCGAAGTCGGAATAACTCATAAAACTATAAAAGACTGGCTTTCCATTCTTCAAGCAAGCTATATCATTGATTTGCTCCCATCCTATCATAAAAATTTCAATAAGCGTATTCTAAAATCACCAAAACTCTATTTCCTGGATACCGGACTGGTATGTTATCTTCTGGGCATAAATAATGCTCAACAATTAAGAACTCATCCCCTCCGCGGAGAAATATTTGAAACTTTTATTTTTTCAGAATTGATAAAATCACGCTTCCATAATGGAAAAAGAAGTAATCTTTCTTTCTTCCGTGATTCCAATGGAAAAGAGATTGATTTTATTGCCGAGACTGGCGACGGTATAAAGGCTATTGAAGTGAAACTGAATGCAACTCCTGGTAAAAAAATGTTTCAAAATCTACATTATTTTGCTGAACTGGCAAACGATCTAAAAAAAAGCTATCTTATCTATAATGGTATTGAGCATTCTACTCGTTATAATGCTACACTGCTTGGATACAGTGATATTGAAAAAATTGAGTTGTAATTAAATCTTTATATAATAAGAAAATGAGGCGGTAATTATTATGGAGATAATTGACTTAACCGAAAAGTATTATCAGCAGTATTTCTGTTGCCTGGAAGACTGGTCTGAGGATATGAAAGACGCCGGAGATCACAAGCAGCGCTGGTTTGAGCAGATGAAAGAAAAGGGACTGCGGGTGAAGATCGCTCTTATCGATGAAAAGCCCTGTGGTATGATCCAATACGTTCCGGTCGAACATTCGGTAATTGAGGGGGAAGACCTGTATTTTATCAATTGTATCTGGGTGCATGGTCATAAACAGGGAATAGGTAATTTTCAGAAACAGGGTATTGGAAAAGCAATTCTTCAGGCTGCAGAAGCTGATGTTATGTCCCTGGGCAAAAAGGGAATTGCTGCCTGGGGTCTTTCACTTCCTATTTGGATGAAAGCATCCTGGTTTAAAAAACGTGGTTACCGGAAAGCTGACCAGACAGGAATGTCAGTTCTATTATGGAAGCCTTTTCAAAAAGATGCCCTTCCGCCCCGCTGGATAAAAGAGAAGAAAAAGCCTGAAAAGACTGATGGAATAGTAACAGTAACTTCATTTGTCAATGGCTGGTGTCCGGCGCAAAATATCGTGCATGAAAGAGCAAAACGTGCCTCTCTGGAGTTCGGTGAATCTGTGAAATTCCAGGAAATTCATACCTCCGACCGCTCAGTATTTCTGGAATGGGGAATTTCGGATGCTTTGTTTATTGATGGTAAAATGGTCAGAACAGGACCCCCACCATCACTGGAAGCAATAAGAAAATTTGTTAGAAAGAAAGTTAAAACCTTATAATTTCCGGAAATTGTTGTTCTTTACTAATTAATACTGGGCGAAGATATAGATTCGTAATATCTGCCCGATAGTTAGAATCTGCCAACGGCTTTAAAACTGAAAATTCACCTTCCCTGGAAATTCTCATCAAAATTAACGCAGAAATGGACTGGTAGAGAAAATGGTGTTGTTAATATTCTGGTGTCCACCTGGTTTTTTTATTTAAAGTATGGTACTTCAAATATTCTCTCTGTACTATATTGGTAGCGTTAAGGAGGAAATAAGGTTGGTATAGAGAATGACAACAAGGCACAATCTAACAGAAAAATGTTAGATTGATCTATGTTGTGACTCCTTATACCAACCTTATACCCTCCTGCGAACCGCCTGAATCATCTTCATAACGTCTTTCACTGCTTCCCTGTTACTAATTTCTCCACCTGTATAGACATTTGAGATGATTAAAAAAAGCTTATATGATAATCCGGTAATGATTTAATTAACCAGGTAAAATACGATAGGGGAAGTGAGTACCGATTTTTATCTTGCATCTTTTTGCTTATTCCGGATATTATTTTTCAGAGGTATAAATTATGATAAAGATTGCTTTCATTGGTGGGGAAGCGAGGTTTCTGTAAAAAAATGTTCAGGGTGACGTTATGCTGATATTGCCCTTAATGTCTTAGACAGTCAGCGGAACTTTCCCTGGATGATATTTTCTGTCTTTGTGATGATCTGCTGGTGGCACGCAGGGACTGGCAGCCGGAATATTATTAATTAAAGCGAGGGTTGAAAAATGAGAACACGTGAAATTATTTCCGGAAACAGCAAAATGCAATGGTGGCAGGAGGCGCGTTTCGGGATGTTCATTCACTGGGGGATATATGCTCTGGCGGCACGTCATGAATGGGTGAAGAATTATGAAAAGATGACGGATGCTGATTACAGCAGGTATTTTGAGCATTTTGAACCTGACCTTTTTGAGCCGCGCCAGTGGGCCCAAACCGCCAGAAAAGCAGGGATGAAGTATTTTGTGATCACTACTAAACATCACGACGGGTTTTGCCTCTGGGATACAAAATATACCGATTACAAATCGGTTAATACGCCTGCCGGCAAAGATCTGATTGCAGAAGTGGTGACAGCTTTCCGGGCTGAGGGCATTAAAGTCGGGTTTTATTATTCGCTCCTGGACTGGCATCATCCGCATTTTACGATAGACCGCAATCATCCTCAGCTTGAGATGCCTGAGCTGGATGCTGTTAACCAGCAGCGGGATATGAAGATATATGCAGAGTATATGCGGAACCAGGTAACCGAACTGCTTTCAAATTATGGTAAGATAGATTATATGTTTTTTGATTATTCCTATCCTGAAGGCAAGGACGGTAAAGGTCATAAGGACTGGGAATCAGAAAAACTGCTGCAACTTGTGCGGGAGCTCCAGCCTGAGATCATCATCAATGACCGGCTGGATCTGATGACAAATGTTGGCGGCTGGGATTTCATCACTCCTGAGCAGTATAAACCGGCGAAATGGCCGGAAATAAACGGGAAACGGGTATTCTGGGAAACCTGCCAGACCTTTAGCGGTTCCTGGGGTTATTATCGTGATGAAACAAGCTGGAAAAGCATCAGGCAACTGCTTATTCTGCTGATTGAGACCGTGAGTAAAGGCGGCAATCTGCTTTTGAACGTGGGACCAACTGCGCGCGGAAATTTTGATCAAAGAGCAGTGGATAGATTGAATTTAATGGGGAAATGGCTGGGTCTGCATAAAAGAGCGATTTATGGCTGCACGCAGGCACCGGAAGACCTAAGCTGTCCGGAAAATTGTCTGCTCACTTTTAAGGCGGAAACAAATCGTTTATATATCCACATTCTGGAATGGCCTCTCGAGAAATTGATTCTGCCGAATTACAGAGGGAAAGTGGCTTATGCCCAGCTTCTGCATGATGCCTCCGAGATCAGGTTTGCCCAGCCCAGAGTGTGGTCGGTGGTTCCGGAAAATTTTACGCCCGGAGATCTTGTGCTTTCTTTGCCCGTAATTCAACCGGACGTGGAGATACCGGTTCTGGAACTGTTCTTAAAATAAGGAGAATTAAAGGAGATGAATAAGTGAAACCAGTAACATTTCTGATCGTGGGAGCAGGGGACAGGGGATTTACTTATGCGCAATATGCAGAGCATTTTCCGGACAGGATGAAGATCGTGGGAGTGGCAGAACCGTGCGAATATCAAAGGCAGCGGATGGCTGAAATGCATCACATACCATCAGAAAACACTTTAACAAACTGGTTGGAAGCAATTGACAAAGAACGATTTGCTGATGCAGTAATTATCAGCACCCAGGATGCTCTGCATTATGAGCCTGCGGTAGCTTTTGCCCGTAAAGGATATCATATCCTGCTGGAAAAGCCGATGGCGCCAACAGCTGAGGAATGCCGGAACATCGTCAGGGAAGTAAAGAAACAGCAGGTATGTTTTGCTGTTTGTCATGTGCTCAGATATACGGCTTACACACAGAAATTGAAGCAGATATTATCAGAAGGAGTAATAGGGGATATCATCTCGCTGCAGCATCTGGAGCCGGTTGGTTACTGGCACCAGGCGCATTCATTCGTGCGTGGTAACTGGGGGAATGAACAGAAATCGACATTTATGCTGCTGGCAAAATCTTGCCATGATCTGGACTGGATCAGATATATTATTGGAGAAAAATGCCGCAGATTATCTTCCTTTGGCAGTTTGAATTATTTTACCAAAGCAAACCAGCCATCTGGTGCAGCCGGCAGATGTCTGGACTGTCCTGAGCAGATTGAAAGCAGATGTGCTTATTCTGCCCGGAAGATATATCTGGGATTTCTGGAACAAGGGATAAAAGGCTGGCCACTCAGCGTTTTAACACCGGAACCTGATAAGGAAAGTATCACACGTGCCCTGAGAGAAGGTGATTATGGCAGATGCGTGTTTGATTGCGATAATGACGTGGTTGATCACCAGGTGGTAAATATGGAGTTTGACCAGGGAAAAACAGCTACTTTCACTATGACTGCCTTCACGAAAGCAGCAGGCAGGAAGACACGGATATTCGGGACTCAGGGTGAACTGGAAGGTGATGGCAATATGATTAAGATATTCGATTTCAGGACTGATAAGCTTATTGAGATCGATACGCGCAGGCAGGAAGGCATTCTGCAGGGACATGGAGGTGGTGATCTGGGAATTATCCGGAATTTTGTGGATGCTCTGCAGAGTAATGATGCCAGCCGGATACTGACCGGAGCAGATGAAAGCCTGGAAACGCATCTGATGGTGTTTAAGGCGGAAGAATCACGACATAAACGGCAGATAATGGAAGTGGAATAAATATGGCAAAAACCAGAGCTTTGATCCTGGCAGCGGGAAAAGGGAAAAGAATGCAGACAGAATATCCCAAGGTTCTGCTGACACTAAAAGGGATTCCCATGATAAGTCACGTGATCAACGCATTGAAACTGCCTGAGATTGAACGAATTGGATTGATAGTTAGGGAGGAGCACCTTGAAGATATCCGCAGAACTGCCGGTGAATCCGTCGATATGATCGTCCAGAAAGAAGCTCTCGGCACAGGGCAGGCGGTGATGTGCGCTGCCGAGTGGCTGCAGGATTTTGAGGGTAACCTTATTGTTGTTGCTGGTGACGCACCTTTTATTACCAGAGAACTAATGACAGATCTGATCCGGCAGCATGAAACTTCCGGCAGTCAGTGTACGTTGCTTTCTGCAATCTGGCCGGATACTCCTGCTTATGGAAGGATCGTGCGGGATGTAGCAGGTAATTTTGTGAAAATAGTGGAAGAAAAGGATGCCACAGAGGCGGAAAAGGCTTTCAGGGAAGTATCAACATCTCATTATATATTCGATGCCCGGGAACTTTTTTTGGCTTTACCAGAGATCAGGAACGATAATGCCCAGGAGGAATATTACCTGCCGGATGTGGTGCGAATTATGATTGAGAGGAATATGAAAGTGAATGTGCTGAAAGTAAGCGATTACAGATTGACCCGGGGTATTAACACTATGGAAGAATTAAGGGAGTTTTCGCAAAATTGAACAGGCAGAATGAAATTATAACCGTTTCAGCACCAGGCAGGATCTGCCTTTTTGGTGAACATCAGGACTATCTTGGGCTGCCGGTGATCCCAATGGCAATCAACCTCCGGGTGACCATCAAATGTAAGCCACGCAAGGATAGGATATTCCATCTTCTGCTCCCGGATATCGGCAGGGAAATCAAACTTGTATTTACTGATAATAAAGAGTTTATATATAATAACGAAATAAATTACTTTAAGAGTATTTATAATGTTTTATACCGTCAGGGGGTGCGTTTTCTGCAGGGATATGACTGCCTGGTAACCAGTGAAATTCCCATTAATTCCGGAACTTCATCTTCTTCCGCATTGAATAATGTCTGGTGCCGTTTTCTGCTGGAAACTGGAGAGAATGTTCCGGAAAGCTGGAAGCAGCCTGAGGCGGTTGGACGTTTTTCTTATGAAGCTGAAGTAGTGGAATTTTCAGAAGCCGGAGGAATGATGGACCAGCTTTCCACGGCAGTTGGGAACCTCGCTTATATCGATTTTGCTGATGATAACCGTTTGGAATTTCTGCCTGCCAGGCTGGGAACCTTTGTGCTGGGAGATTCACAGGAGCCGAAAGATACTCAAAAAATACTGAGTCAAACGAAAATACCAGCTTTAAGCGCTGCTCATAAAGCCAATTTTGATTATACTCAAATTGACCATAAATATCTTGATGAATTTAAATCAGCATTAACACAGAAAGAATATACTATTTCCAGGGCAATGATAAAAAACAGGGATATTACCCGTGAAGCAGTGAAATTACTAAAAGCAGATGATATTGACCACAAAAAGATCGGCGCACTTTTCAATGAGCATCAATATATTCTGGACAAATATCTGGGTATCAGTACGCCAAAGATCAACCGGATGCTGGAGGCAGCAAATGAAGCCGGAGCGTATGGTGGAAAGATAAACGGTTCCGGTGGTGGAGGCTGTATGTTTGCCTATGCTCCTGAATATCCTCAGAAAGTTGCTGCTGCTATCGAACAAGCCGGAGGTAAAGCCTATATTATCAAAATGGATAAGGGCATAACAGTAAAACTCAGAAGCATCAGAAACCTTGCGGAGGTTTGTGACTAGCCGTAAGGTTTTTACTATTTCCGGCTTGAACAATGTCTTAAGTGGGATATGCCAGATATTGAGATTATTAGCTTGACGTTTGAGAGAATCAGGAGAGTGTGGAACTATTAAAAAGGTTATAAAAGGGTGGAATATGCGAGAAATAAATCTACAAAATGAGAAATTGAAAATAATTGCATTTATCAAAGAACAATTAAGCCAGGCAGGGATGAAAGACCTGGTGGTGGGGATAAGTGGTGGAATAGATTCCGCTGTAACGGCAGCACTTTGCGTGGAAGCAGCAGGCAAAGAAAAAGTGCATGCTTTTTTATTGCCTTACAGGTTGAGTCATCCAGATAGTCTTGCGCATGGGAAATTAGTCGCTGAGCATCTGGGATTAGATTATGAAGTAATTGATATTTCACCGATGGTAGAAGTATATTTCAATACTTATGCCCGAGAAGCCGATTATTTACGAAAAGGGAACCGTATGGCAAGAGAACGGATGTGCATATTATTTGATCAGTCTGCCAGATATAAGGCACTAGTAGCAGGAACCGGCAACAAATCGGAATTACTGACCGGTTATGTCACGCAGCATGGAGATGGTGCCTGTGCATTTGAGCCATTGGGACATTTATATAAGACGGAAATATTTAAAATGGCGGAATATCTGGGTTTACCGGAAATAGTGATAAATAAAAAACCTACAGCAGATCTCTGGGCTGAACAGACTGATGAAGCGGAGATGGGCTTGACTTATACTCTTCTGGATGAGATATTATATGGTTTATATGACAGGAAAATGAATGAGCAGCAATTACAGGCTCTGGGATGCAGTAAGAATGATATTTCAAGGGTGAAGCAACTCTATCAATATTCTGAATTTAAGCGTCATTTACCTCCACAACCGCAAGAGGAACAACATTAATGAATTTGTTAAAAAACAATAAGTGTCAGCAGTGCAAAGTGCTTCGGCACCAGAGATTCTGTCTGCGAACGGGAAAAGATATCTGCTGGGAATGCTGCAATAATCTGCGATATGACTATAAGTGTCCTGCAGAGTGCCGTTACTGCCTGAAAGAAGAGACCAGCTTAAGCGCCAATCTGACAAAAGTAGATTCGGAACGGGAATACAGGGATCTGGTTAAGAGGTTAATGGATCAGTGGCTTTTAATGCCTCAGTCAGAATTAGGAAATGAGATTCCCAGAGAAATGGCGAAATCTGAAGCAGGCAGGCAATTACTGGAGAATTACTTTAATAGAAATAATCTATCATCAATATTGGGAATAGATTACCTGATTGAGAAATTGAATTTAACAAAAGTAAAGTTATTAAGAAAATCGGATTCTTATGAAGACGTAGCGCAGAAATATCTGAAACATTTGTTGGCTCAGGATTATGAGGGTTCCATTTCATACCTGCGAAACAGTAAGGATTTACTGGATAATACGGATTGGAAAACTGATTATTTGAGCCAGTTAACAAAGGATAAAGTAATCAGCAAAATGAAAGAATACCACCTTGTATCTTCTGCTATAAGTGAAGACAGGGAACAGGCAGTGGTGTATTTTGATATCAATGGCAAATATGATATGACGTTAAAGTTGAAACTAACAGAAAAAGAGTGGCATGTCTGGCAACGTATAATGGGAAAAATGGAAATAGTAAATGGTGAAAATGAGGCAGCTAAACAAATAGCTGTGCTATTATCAAAAAGTTTGTGGGGACAGGCAAGTGAGTTATTAGGAAAATACATGGCATTATATCCCGAGTCAGCGGATTTTCATTATTATCAGGGAATATATGAGCTTGTCCACCAGAAGACGGCAGCAGCCAAACAAAATATATCACGAGCAATAAGACTTGATCCAGAATTTAAAGAAGCAATATTTAATTATGGTTATTTAATACACCAGGAAGGGGATCTGGAAAGTGCTTTGAAATATTATCAACGGGCAGAAAAACTTGATGATTCAGATATACGGGTAAAAAACAATATCGCTGCAATTTTAATAGATAAGAACGAGTTTGAGGCAGCAGAGAAATACATCAGGAAATGTCTGGATATCGATGAAACATATCAGCCGGCACAACAAAATCTGGAGAGATTAAAAGAAATAAAGAAATAAGGTTTTTTTTTGTAAATTTGCCTTATATTTAATGTTAAGAAATATTGAGCTTAATAAGCAAAGGAGGAAGAAAATGAAAAAATTACCAAAAGTATTATTACAAGCTACAATAGCTCTTATAATACTGGGAGCTGGAGTTAAGATGTTGTTACACTTTTTAGGAAAACTTGAAGAAAATGACGAAGGACATAGCGAGCCATATCAACCTGAAGATGAATAGAACCAGGTAATATGGGGAAATTAGAAGAATATTTTCTTAAAGCTTATGAAGTTGCAGAATCTGGGAGAGGCAAGACCTCTCCCAATCCTTTTGCAGGAGCTTTGATCGTGAAGGATAATGCGATCGTGGGCAGGGGGCATACTCAATCCTGGGGTAATGATCATGCAGAAATTCAGGCAATCAAGGCTGCCGGAAAAGAAGCTGCCGGAGCCACTATGTACGTGACTTTGGAACCCTGCTGTTTTCAGGGAAGAACCCCCGCCTGCACGGAAGCAATAATCAATGCCGGGATAAGCAGAGTAGTAATCGGGATCATAGATCCTAATCCACGCGTAAATGGCAAGGGAATAAGCGCTTTAGAAGAAGCTGGAATAGAAGTTAAACACGGATACATGGAAAAAGAGATCAGGCAGCAGCTTGAATACTACTTAACCTGGATAGAAAAGCAGCGTCCCTTTGTAATATTAAAAACAGCAATGACACTGGATGGTTTTATAGCCGGAGCAGATGGAAATTCGAAGTGGATAACAGGTGCAGAAGCCAGAAAACGCGTTCATGGTCTAAGACAGGAAGTTGATGCCATAATCACAGGTATTGGCACAATTCTGGCAGATGATCCGCAGTTAAACTGCCGTTTAGAGGGGAATGAATCTCAACCGTTAAGGATCATTATTGATAGAGATCTGCGAATTCCAAATGAAAGCAGAATAGTAACCAGTGCGAAATCACAAAAAACAATCGTGTTCTGTTCAGAAGGATGTGAGCCGCAAAAAATGGAGCAACTGCAAAAAGCAGGGATTCAGTTGGAAGTAAGAGAAAGAGAGGCGATTTCACCTCAAACAATACTTTCTTATCTATATGAACTCCATCTCAATTGTGTAATAGTGGAAGCGGGAAACAGATTGAGCAGTGCTTTTATCCGCGCAGATATGGTTGACAAGTATTTCATCTTCATCGCGCCATCTCTATTAGGGAATGGGCTTAAAGCATTTTCGTTAACTGAGAATGATAACCTTTCACAGAGAAAGAAATTAAGATTTGATACCATACAATATTATGGTGATGATTGCCTTGTTATTGCTTATCCTCAAAGATAAATACCTTTACTAAATAACAATCAGAAAAATCCTTGGAGTAATTATGGAGGAAAGATGCAGGGATTTCAATCAGAAACGGCGCAGATAGGAAAAAATACCCGATTGGGGATATTTTCCATAATACTCGCAGATGTGATCATAGGAGATGATTGCCAGATAGGCCACAATGTTGTTATTCATCCCGGCAGCCGCATAGGTGATGGGGTGCGTATCGACGATAATAGTATAATTGGCAAAGAACCTTTAAGGTCGCCACGGAGTATATTTCAAGAAGCTAAGCAGTTTGAGCCGGCAGTAATAGGTGATAATTGCCTGATTGGGGCACATGTGACCATATATACAGGCAGCAGGTTAGGCAAAAGCAATCTGGTTGCTGATCTGGCAACTATACGCGAGGATGTGGAGATCGGAGATTATAATATCATTGGCAGAAATGTGACGATAGAAAATTTTACGAAAATAGGAAACCGTAATAAACTAGAGACAAATGCCTATATCACAGCGTATTCGGTTTTGGGAAATTATTGCTTCATAGCACCCTGTGTAGCAACAAGCAATGATAATTATATGGGTAGAGATCCAGAACGTTTCCAGCATTTTAAAGGTGTTACAATCAAGGATGGTGGCCGTATTGGAGTAAATGCCACGATTTTACCCGGTAAGACCATCGAGAAAAATGGAACAGCCGCAGCAGGCAGTCTTGTAACCAAGGATATTCAGTCAGGAAAAACAGTACGAGGAGTTCCCGCCAGAATTTCAGGCGAAGTTCCTCAGGCTCAATTATTTGAAAATAATCTGGATAAAAGGAAATGATATAATGCAGGTTCTAGTAATAATTCCCACTTATAATGAGATCGAGAATATAGAGCAGATAATTTCGGCAGTATTACAGCAAAACGAAGAAATTGAAGTGCTGATAGTAGATGATTCGTCTCCGGACGGAACAGCACAGGTAGTGCAGGAGCTGCAGAAAGACGAGAAAAGAGTCCATCTGATCATCCGCAAGGAAAAGAAAGGACTGGGACGTGCCTATATCACAGGCTTTAAATTTGCTCTTGATATGGGATATGAATATATATTTGAGATGGATGCTGATTTTTCACATGATCCGGCAGATATCAACAAGCTGCTTTCTGCAGCGCAGGATTGTGATCTGGTAATTGGCTCACGTTACGTTAAAGGGATAAACGTGATCAACTGGCCTCTATCCCGTTTGATTTTAAGCTGGGGTGCATCATTTTATGTGCAAATGATAACTCGTATGCGCGTTAAAGATCCCACGGGAGGTTTTAAATGTTTCCATAGAAGAGTACTGGAAGCAATTCATTTCGATGAAATACTTTCCGACGGATATTCCTTTCAGGTGGAAATGAACTATCGCACCTGGTGCAAAGGATTTAAGATCACCGAAATACCTATTATCTTCACTGACCGTCGAGTAGGACAATCCAAAATGTCTAAGCGAATAATCAGAGAAGCAATTTATATGGTCTGGAAATTAAGATTCATGCATATTCAGGGAAAGATATGATCTATAAAACAGAGATAACAGATCCACTCAAAATAGTTAAGAAGGTCTATCAGGGTTATGGTTTCAGTGAATGGCAGGGCAAAAAAATATTCGTGCATTATGGAATACCGGGGGATAAGTTACGGGCAAGGATCATAACCCGTAAGAAAGACTATTTATTAGCGGAAGTGGAAGAAGTAATTGAAGCCTCATCTGCAAGGATAGAAGCAGGATGTGCAGCCTTTGGTAAATGTGGAGGATGTGACTGGCTGAATATCCATTACCAGAATCAACTGGGATACAAGGAAGATATCCTGGATGAGATATTTCAAAAAATCCCCGGAGAAGCGATGCCAATCCAGGGATGCGTGCAGCGAACGCATTACCGTAACAAGTGCTTTTACCCATTGACTATGAGGAATGGAAAACCGGTTTACGGGATTTATGCCCGGGGCACACACGAAGTGATTGAGCATAATAATTGTCAATTGCAACCCGTAATTTTTGATAAACTCGCAGAAGCATTTTGTCAGTATATAATAAATTCCCATGAAACAGTTTATAATGAAAAAAACGGAATTGGGAATATCCTTCATCTGGGATTCAGAATTGCACCCGAAAGTGGAGAATTACTTTTAATAATTGTAACTTATCGCAGACGGCTTGCTTTCACGAATCTATTGATAAAGGCTATGAAATCTGTATATCCTCAAATCCGGGGAATAATCCAGAATATAAATCCTGATCCCGGCAATATGATCCTGGGAAGAGAACACAAACTAATTGACGGAGATAATTTTCTTCAGGCAGAATTAGCAGGCAGGAAGTTTGAACTTAACTATGATGCATTTTTTCAGGTTAACAGGGAAGCAGCCACAGCTATGCTTGATTTCTGCCGGGAATATGTCAATCCGGAGACTGTATTAATAGATGCGTATTGCGGGACAGGTACAATTGGGATATGCCTGGCTGATAAAGCGGCAAAAGTGATTGGAATAGATAATTCACGAGCTGCCATCAAGAACGCCAGAAATAGTGTCAAACTGAACGGGATCAGTAATGCGGAGTTTCTTACGGGTGACACGGCGGCTTTGATAGCAGGAGTGATCAGCAATCATAAACCAGACTTGATAATCTTCGATCCGCCCCGAAGTGGACTGGCAGCAGAAACGATCAGTGCCGTTTGTACGGCAGCCATTCCCCGGATAATCTATATAAGCTGCGATCCATCTACACAGCATCGGGATCTGAGATTATTCATTCAGGCAGGATACGAATTGCGTTGCCGTAAGGGATTTGATATGTTTCCCCAGACCTGGCATATCGAGAATGTATTAATACTGGAGAAAAAGTGAGATTAATTTTCCTGATAATATTGAGCCTGCAGCTGTTTTCCTGTGATTTAAGTTCACCTGAAGAGGCAAGTAAAGCCAATCTTACCAGTGCCCTGGATAAACTTCAACTTGCCTTTGATCTGCATAATATTGATGATATTATGGTTTACTATGCTTCAGATTACATGCACAATGGTGATGACCGGGATGATGTGCAGCTGGACTGGGAGATAAGGCTGAATGATTATCAGGAAATGACTCTGGAAAATATAACCATTGATTTATCCGGTAGCAGAGCGACAATAAGTTTCAATCGCAGATTCTATAACAATGGATTGATGGTGCATGTGCTGGTTGATCCAGATGATAATGGAGATATGTCCTACTGGGAATTGAAAAATTCCGAGTGGCAGATCTCAGGCAATGAACTTGATTACGGAAAATAAGAAATGAATATATTGTTTTTAACATCCAGACCGCCTTTTCCACCAGATAGAGGGGATAAACTACGGACAAACATGTTTTTAAAAATATTTTCTGAAGAGCATAAGGTTTATCTGCTGACCCTTTATGAAAATGATGAAGAACTCAAATTACAGGAAAGTATCGGAAAATATTGTGAAGATATCTGGTTTGAGAAACAGAGCAAAGTCAAGTCGCTAATCAGATTTTTATTGAATATACCTGGAAAAAGTCCTTTCCAGGTGGCTTATTATAAAAAAGCCGGTTTGAAGGAAAAAATCCGGCAGATCATAGAAGAGCATCATATAGACTGTGTATATTTTCATTTAATCAGAATGGCGTCATATCTTAACCAGAATAAAACCTATAATATCCTTGATTACACGGACTGTATTTCCAGAGAATATGAGAGGAGTCTCTCATTCCTACCACTATTCCGGAAGTTTTTTTACCGGGTGGAGGCGAAAAGATTGCGAAAACTGGAAACCACTATCTGGCAGAAATTTGATGATAACTGGTTTATAACCGCAGATGATATTAATTCTCTGGGAATGGAGAATAATCCACACTTTTCAGTTGTTCCCAATCCCGTAAACATTACAGAAACTGAGAAGAATTATCAGTTACAGAATAAACTTGTTTTTGTTGGCAACATGAGTGTACCTCATAATATCCAGGCAGTGGAATTTGCCGTAAATGAAGTGATGCCGACTATCTCAGATGAGGTAAAATTCTATATACTGGGGGCTAATCCTGAAAAAGTGATGAGACTGCACGCGAGACACCGCAGTTTCGTATTGGGTTTTGTTCCTGATCTATACAAAGAACTATCGAGTTGTGATATTTTTCTGGCGCCCATGTTCTATTCGGCAGGAATTCAGAACAAAGTACTGGAAGCAATGGCCTGCGGATTACCGATAGTCACAACTCCGGCTGTAGCAGCAAGCATTTCAGCAGAGCCAGGAAAACATCTATTAATAGCAGATGACAAGAGATCTTTTCTGGATCAGATCAACAGGTTACTGGCAGATGAGACTTTGCGAAAGGAAATAGGCAGCAAGGGAAAAGAACTGATCAAAAACAGGTATGATCAAACCCATATCCGGACGCAGATATTGCAGAAAATGAACATGATCAGCCTATCACGCTGAAAGTTGGGCATATAACTGCCTGATCTTACGGGCAACATTCTTAATATCATTAGAACTAAGAAATTCAGTAAAATCAGTATCTTTATAATGATGACGTTTCTTTTGAAAATCCCTAATGCTATTCTTGATATCATTAATTTCCGGTTCGATGATCATACTGATCCTGTCATTTCCCTGTTCAGAAAGACCACAAACGTTAGAGAGCACAAGCGGTTTGTAAAAAGCATAAAAGATGTAGGGGAGACCTGACTGAGAGCCCCATTTATAGGGGAGAATACCAAGATCGCAATTAACAATGTCCTGGAACATTTCTTCATAACTAATAAATTTGTAGACTCTTTCTATATATTTTTCGAGCTCATTATTTTGAATATATTCCTCAATTTGAGCTTGAAGAGCCGGCTCACATTTACCGGATAGTTTAAGTTTGAGTTCTGGGAAAGTACCTTCTCTGATGAGTTCTCCGCAAGCCTGCAACAACAAGAATGCTCCTTTATAAGGTTTTAGATTACCAACAAGTAAGATATTTAAAGAGTTTTCGTCTGACTCAGTTTTCATAACCGGGAACATGAGCAGTTCTTTTTCATAAGTATTACCATGCGGGATAACGGTAATTTTATTCTGCATTTTTTTTGGGAACCGCATCTTGATGGCTTCACTCAGGCAAATAATAGCATCAGCAAGCTGCAGACATTTCATATCACCTGGCTGCAGGTTTCGGAATTCGTGAGGGATAAAATCATGACGTGTAATGACGACTTTGATATTCATCAATTTCAACAGCTTTATAACAATAAGGTCGATTGGGGGTATCGCCAGCCAGTTATAGTGGACGATATCCGGTCTATTACGAATAATTTTACCCACAAAGATCAAAGAATCGCAGGTATAACTTAAGAGTTTGATAATTTTACGCACTTTCTGATTTTTGATCTTATTGGCAATTCTGAAATAGAAATAGTCCGCCTTTACATTATATGTGCTAATGTAATACTCTGAGATATATTGATTTATGGTTGAATAAAAGGTGACATCAAGCTTTTGGTTAAGTAATTCTTCCAATACAGGATAACTGTATTGAGGAGTAGTGGCATTTGGATCAAGATAAAATATTTTCATTAGTCAATTATAACCTTTCTTAATATCGTAGCAACTTTGTCCCAGTTCTGTTCTTTACTCCAGAGCAGCGCATTTCTACCAAGTTGATTGCGCAGATTTACATCGTTCATCATTAGCATGGCTTTATAAATCATCACAACATCAGGCTGGCATAGCAGAATATTTTCTTCGCTGTGTAAGCCTTCCGGTGAATGATCAGGTGTCAATTCCGTACTGATAACGGGAATCCCCATTGCCAGGGCAGCTTTCAGAGTACCTCGCCTGTCTGAAATACCATCGGTGAAAGGAAGGATGCAGACATCACTTTCTGATAGTGCTATACTCAATTTCTCATCTTCTAAGAAACCAGAGATGATGACATTATTCTGTAAATTATTAGCATTTAAATATTTAATAAGTTTCTGATCATATTCAGAATCACCCAGATCTGCCAGGATCAGCAATTCTGAATCTTTAAATTTTTCCTGATACATTTTAAAAGCAGGCAGAAGCAGATGCAGCCCTTTATTAGGTCTTACAAAACCCCAGTAGGAAAAGACCAGATCGTTCTTACTGCAATCATATTGATCTTTTATCAGCAGCGGAATTTGAGGGGGGACTGGTAATAAGGCTTTCACATTATTTTTCAGTTGTTCAAGAAGCAGAAAGTTCAATCTGTCCGTAACCATGACCCGGTCAGCAGCCAATGACATCAGGGCGATCCTTACTTTACCTTTCCAGGTATAATTACTATATTCATGAATAGTTAAGGCGATTTTAACCGAAGGTCTGGTAAGTTTGAGAAGAGCAGGCAGCAGATTAATCATCAGGCTTTTTCCATATCCCAGGCAGGGGTATTCAATTAAGACCATATCCGGCTGGAAATTAATGATATTTTTTTTCACAGCAAACAGGTCGTTTAGACTGAAATCAGTTTTTAAAACCTGAAAGTTTTCCGGTTCAGAAACATCCGGCCTGATAACTGTCAGCAGCTCAGAGAAACCGGTTTCAGCCAGCAGGCGGCAGATATTCCAGGCAAAATCACCAACCCCGTCACGCATAGGGGGTAAACTACCGGTAATGTAACAAAGCCGCATTATTTAGACTCCCGGATTTTTTCATTTTCAATTCGTGTACTGGTTTTTATAAGGATGATCAAAATAAAACTGAAGAGAAAGATAAAAGGAGGGCGCCAGAAAATATTGAAAGCCCAGGGGAAAAAGAAGATGGCAAAAGAGGCAAACATGATCACGTCCTTGTTTTTTTCCCAGAGTATATTCTTCGCAATTTTCACTTCCAGCCAGATCAGGTAAACATAAAGCCAGATCATCAGCAAGCCGCCTTTAAGAAAGAGAAAATTAAAAAAAGTGTGTGGTTTGAAATATCTGCCCATGATGAGCTCTTCTTTGCTGTAATCAAATAATCCCAAAGGTATATCGAAGGGATATTGCCAATCGATAAAGTATGCTCCAAAACCTCTGCCAATGAATAACGGATATACTGAGCGGGCAAAATCCGACACAATGTTCTTAAATTCATAAATACGGACAGCGGGTGATTGAGTATATTCACCCGACCATAATTCCTTGGTAAAGAATTCCATCTTATACATAAGAAAATGATATGCCTGGCTGTTAAGATTATATAGGATAAGAGGAGGTATGGCAACCATTAGTATCAGGATAATATTCGAAACGGCAAAACCACGCAGCTTATGTGTAACTGGCAGGTTTGAGTAGAAAAGCAGGAACAGAAGCAGGAAACCGTCAAAGAAAATTAGTAGAATATCCAGCCTGCTGATATTGAAAGCACCTATGAAGATAATAAAACTGAGAATAATTGTTTTCCAGACCCCATAATGCCGGGCATAAGTAAAGATAAAGGCATAAAACACTGCTGAAAGCAAATATGCCTGCCCGGCAAAGCTGAGATTCAGATTACCGGTAAATTGATCTATCATCACAAAAGTGATACTGCGCAGTCCGGAGGCAAGGCCAATAAAAATCAAAGTAGAATTCAGTTTCCTGAGAAAATCAGGTTCAATCTGCGTATAATATACAGCCGCAAAAATCCCGCAGAAGCTGAGTATAAAATATCGCTGATCCGAGAGAAATTCTTTAAAATCAAAAATATCCCTGTCAGTCATAATATCAATGACAGTTGCAAGATACATCACAACCAGCACAAACATATAGAGAATAATCAGATTGATAATTCTCTTATCAAGTTTGAGGCTAAGTCCATTGCGGAATAGCTTGAGTAAAGCTATAGCTCCCAGAGACAGCATTATCCACTGGGCAAGCGAGAAACTTGCTACTGTGGAAGCGGCAATTGAATGAAACTCGATTTCCTGAGTTACTTTAAGTTCTGTCATAATTTCCAGCAGATCACGCGGTACACGGGCAGACATAAAGATGATCACCAGAGAATAGAGTAAGGCCTTTCGAAAATCAAAGAAAGCCAGTATAATTGCCAGGGCTGTCATGGCGATAGAAAGATATAATCCCAGAGAAGAATATGCCAGGTAATCCGTATAATAAACAAAAAACAGTGCAACAATAACAATTTTCATGAGAAAGAAGCCGTTGAGATAACCTTTTTCTTTATACATCAGCCAGGATTTTTTCCAGACAGTCAATTATACTCAGTCTTTCAGAATTGATAAATTCAGGTTTAACCCGGTATTTGTTCTTAATCTCCCGGATATGCTCCGGTAAAATTTGAGAACCGGGTTCCACAATGCGCAGAGGTGAGATATTAGCAGATTTCTGCAGGTAATATTTGATCTTGGGTGAGTGAGTAATACCAATACCAGGGATACCCAGCATATCTGCCAGAACTAGTGAATGGAGTCTTGAACCTATGTGAAAATCCATATCAGCTAGTTTTTGGATAAAATCAACAGGCTGTTTCCAGTCACAGATATGAAAAGTTCCGGCAGGCAGTTTTTCAGCAATTTTATGATGAAAGTCATTATCATTGAAATCAATACCTGTATGTGCAGGAAGGAAATAGAGTTTACACTTAAAGTAATTTATTATATTCAATAATTGAGAGGAATAATAATCAGCACTTTGAGAAGTGCCGTTATAATTAGCAGAAAAGCTAATTTTTTTTATATCTTTACTGGCATGTATTTGGGGAGTAATATCAGAAAGGAAAACCAGGTCACCACCAAGGAGCAGATCATCTCTATCGGTAAGCGAAGCAGCCTTCTGTAAAGAGTCTGCATCCCGGAAATAATTATAATCACTATCCAGAAGCAGTTTTTTTGCAGTAGATATATATTTCTCATCCCGAAGCTGACCGATGCCGATACCCAGAAAACCGAATCTATTGCCAAAGGTTTTAACAATCTTTTGCAGTCTTCTTAATTCAAAGAGCCCTTTACTGTTTTCTGCCTGGTAAATACAGGTTCCACCTCCCCAGAAAGTATATCTATTCTTAATTAACAGGAAGGCTTTTTGCAGGCGAGAGAACCGGTTAAGGGGATAATAACGCACTCCCGGCCGGGAGGAGTAATAAGCATGGCGGCAGAAAACATTGATCTGCTGAACTTTTCCGGAATTGAGGAAATATGTGCAGAGATTTTGCAGCATAAGGTCATCACCAATATTATGAAAGCCATAATATCCCAGCAGGTTAATCTGCATTTTTAACCTCCGGCTTTTCATTTTTTAAAGTGACAAGTGCTGTTGAAAAAATATATATCCAGCCGGCAACACGTGAAAGTGTGATTGCCAGAGCTACACCAGTTAAACCATAATATCTTATCAGCAGGATACTGCCAATGATCACGATCAGCATCTGCATACCTTGAACGGTCATGATGGTCTTTGGCTGGTGACTGTAAAAATAACTTTGCAGGGGCGTGAAAAAGATGCCTCCAATATAAGGAATAAGCAGAATCCGAAAGATATCAATAGACCCGGCATAGTTTTCACCGAAAATAGTAAGAATAAAAAATCTGGAACCAAAGATGCTCATAGTAAGGATTAAAAGAAGCCAAAGAGCATATTTTTTCTGGTGGGTAATGATCTTGCGCAGGAAATCCTGCTTACGCGTAGCAGTTTCTCTTAAGAGGACATTCATCAGGGAAGTTGTTATTAAGGGAAAAACCAGAGCCAGAGTATTTGCTGCTGAGAAAATTCCCAGTTCTTCACTTCCTAAAACCTTTTCAGTTACCAGATAACCAAAACGCATTGATATTATCACAAAAATGTTTGTAATACCCAGCGGAAGGGCAATTTTGCCAAGATCGGCCAGACTGTTCTGAGAAGTATCTTTTGCCCTGGCGAAATGCAGAAAATGATAATTAAAGGCAAAACAGATTATTAATAATAGAATGGGATAGAGATTATAACCCCAGAGAACTGATTGATATCTGCTTTGAATACCCAGAATAGTGTAAAAAATCAGAACACTAAGAAATATTGCAATGATCTGAAGCAGCTTATTAGAAACATTCAAAAGGTTGAACTGCAGCCATCTGCCTTTTGCCTGATTGCAGGAATTTAAGTAATAGAAGACCATGAAGGGAACAAAAACAAATAAGATCAGCAGGCTTTCATAATATCCCAGCTGAAAATAAGGACGGATGAAGATGAGGATCAACGGTACACTGAGCAGGCTGATGACAGCCCAGAACCTGAAATAGATGGTATTGAGATAGTGAAGAGGATTTATCCTGTATTTCTCACGATACCGGTTATAAAAAATGATCGTGGTATTACTGAATCCGAAATCTGCTATTGTAAAAAAGGTTATAACCAGAGAAAAGATCAAGCTAATCTTTCCAAATTCTGCTACCGTTAAGAATCTTGATAATAGCACATTAAGCAGAAAACTCAAACCGGCAGTGATCATGTTCCCGAAAAAAACCGAGACAAATGCCCTCTTGATGGGGCTTTCCGGTAAATGGAATTTTTTCATTTACTACCGGGTTAGTTCTTCCTGCCTGGCTTCCTGAATAGCAGATTTAATGTATATAATAAACAGGCAGACACAAAAAGCGGTAAAAGTGCTTAATATCACCATAAAGGCGCGTCTTGGACGATAACGCCGGTCTGGTCTTTGAGGACTGTCGAGAACCTGAATGCGGGAGACATTATTGAAGGATTCAATCTTGGCGTTTTCATACTGGGGACCCAGAAACTCCAGGAGAGTAACAAAATATTGAGCCTGCCTATCCATGGTTATATATTGCATCTGGTATTGCGGAATATTCTTAAGATCAAGGAAGAGATTACTATCAGAGCTGAAGAAGAATTTCTGATAGTTCTGGTTAGTTAATCTGAGTTTCTCCTGGAGCTGCGTGATAACGAGATTATTTTCATCATAGATATTTCTGGAAGCCTGCAGTTCCACTTCCATGGCGGCAATTTCAGCCTGCATTCGTGCCGCCTGCTCGATTTCGGCAGCAACCTGATCGGGAATTGATACAATGCCGTTTATTTCCATAAAAGTTTGCATATTATTCTGAAGCGCAGTAAGTGAGTCAACAACTTCCTGAACCCTGGTAGCGATGAAATCCCTATTCTCCAAAGCCTTACTCTGGGAGAACATGATCTCCAGACTGTCGAGTTTATTGATAATGAAGTTTACAACTTCGGCGACAGTTTCCTGATCCTTGTCATAAAATGAAATGTTGATCTCGTCTTCACGCCCAGTAGTCACCGCAAGTTTTTTTCCTAAAAGCTTAATGGCATCATCTCTATATTTCGCTTTATAGCGTGTTTCAAAATCAAACTTCTCATTGATCATTTCCCGCATTTTCCGGCTTTTGCCAATCGCCAGTAAACGGCTGGAATTACTGGTATCACCTCCTAAAAGGCTACCGAATCCCATAGAACTGAGACTGCTGCTAAGAGCACCAAAGACACCGGAACCGGAACCTGGAGGTAATATAGAAGCCTGGGCTTTATACCATTTAGGAAGTATAAGACTCAGACCGGCAGATAAAACAGCTACAATCAAACAGGTGATTATGATCAATTTTCGATTATTCCAGATAGATTGCCAGAGTATTAATATATTTACTTCTTTTTCCTGCATTACATCTTCCTTAATTTAATTTTTTCCAACAATCCGGCAGATATGACAAGTGTCAACTGAAAACAGGATTTTGGTATTTGTGAGTATTATA
This sequence comes from Candidatus Cloacimonadota bacterium, assembly GCA_021736135.1. Lineage (GTDB taxonomy): Bacteria > Cloacimonadota > Cloacimonadia > Cloacimonadales > TCS61 > JAIPGO01. Next base: position 16,633 of record JAIPGO010000010.1, on the reverse strand, counting down.
TCTCAATTCCTACCGGGCAATGATCAGAGCCCATAACTTCGTTCTGGATGAAGGCGTTTTTAACCCGGTGCATAAAACCGGAATTGACCCAGAAATAATCGATACGCCAGCCAACGTTACGCTCTCTGGCACCCATTCGGTAAGTCCACCAGCTATAATTTCCAGGTTTCTGATCAAACTGACGGAATGTATCAATGAAACCACGCGAAACCAGTTTATCCAGCCAGGCGCGCTCAACAGGCAGAAATCCGGATTCAGTTTCGTTCTGCTTAGGATTTTTCAGGTCTATTTCTTTATGAGCGGTATTATAATCTCCGCATACGATAACATTTCTTCCTGCATCTATATAAGTTTCCATCAGATCCAGCATGCTGTCGTAGAATTTCAATTTATATTGAAGACGCTCTTCACTCATTTTGCCATTGGGAAAATAACAGTTTATCAGGATAAAATCCCCGTAATCAGCGATGATAGTTCTGCCTTCCGGGTCTATGTTGTTTCCTTTAATGCCCTGCAAAACTGTTTTGGGCGCAATTTTGCTCATTATCAGAGTACCCGAATATCCTTTTTTATCTGCAAAACTCCAGTATTTATTATACTCACTAAGCGCTTCCATCTCAACGGGGATCTGTTCCTGCTGCAGTTTGGTTTCCTGCAGACAGATAATGTCCGGTTTCTCTTCATCAATAAATTTCAGAAAGTTCTTTTTCAGGATAGCACGCAATCCGTTCACATTCCAGGAAACAAGTTTCATTTTAACTCATCCTTCTTGAATTTTGTGAACACATTTACACGTTCACATTCGCTAAAGATGGGACAGAGGTTACAATGAGGATTGCGGGGAGTGCAGAGATTCTGTCCAAATGCTACAAGGTAGGAATTATACATAGACCATAATTCTTTAGGTAACTTATCTCTAAGAGCCATTTCGGTTTCGAGGGGAGTGGTAGTATTAACGTAACCCAGACGGTTGCTGATGCGGTGCACATGCACATCCACGCAGATACCGTCTTTATCAAAAGCTATTGTTCGCACCAGATTGGCGGTCTTTCTTCCTACACCGGGTAGTTCAAGAAGTTCATCGATTGATGAAGGTACTTTGCCCTCAAACCTGGTAGCGAGAACCGATGGTAGTTTCTGCAAGCTTTTTGCTTTATTATGATAAAATCCTGCTGGATAAATAAGTTCTTCTATTTCAGATAAACTGAGTTTTTCGAGGTCTTCAGGTGTATTGACCTTTTGGAAGAGTTTTTTGATAACCTGGGTAGTGGTTTCATCTTTCGTACGAGCGCTAAGAATTGTGGTAACCAGAATCTTAAAAGGATCAGAAGTCTGAGCTTTAACAAGATCAACGACCGGAGACTGATATTTGAGATATTCTTCACTCAGAATACGGTATATTTTCAAGATATCAGGCATTTCTCTTCCTTTATCATTTACTCTAAATAAAATAATGGTCGGGATGATAGGATTTGAACCTACGACTCCACGGCCCCCAGCCGTGTGCGCTAACCGAACTGCGCTACATCCCGACGTGAAAGCTAAAACACAAATCCCCTCATTTTCTGGCAAGCTTTTTCTGAAAATGCAGGGATCCGGAAGAAAACCAATCTCAACATGAAGAGGAGATCATCCACGTGGAAATAATTTACATAATAAAACAAGAACATAAAATTTGAACACATGTAATATTTTGAGAAGCTAAGCAGGAAAAATAGTTAAAAAAAATACTACAGTACCCACATGGAAGGTGCCGGGGAGTGTAGAATAACATTATTAGATAACAATCAAAGATATATGGGCATTTTAGTTTAAAGCAGCCGTAGAATGAAAAAAAAATGAGTTTGAGAGACCAAATTATTTCGGAAAAGATAAAAAAAGTTAGTTAGAATTATCCAGGATAGTGTAAAAGAATCAACAAAACATATTTAATGTAATGTAATCCAGAAAAAAATATCTTGATAAAAAAAAGGCAAATGAAGAAATTAGAAAAATTTTGAAAAAGCAAGGAGCGAAAAATGAGTAAGCATGTACAAGTTATTATTTTATTGTTGGTTATGATATTCCCGTTAATAGCTGAAGAAGTGCAGATAGGAAACGGGACAACCACGACCAGGTATATTCCGCTGCAGTTTTATTATAAGAACAGTTTAACCGAATCAATTTATTTAGCAGATGAGTTTGCCGCGGGTGGAATCAATGCCGGAGCAATCACGGAAATCACTTACTACTACAACTTTGTGGAAGACCTTTCGGATTTTCCTTTTAACATCTGGATGGGGGAGACGACCCTGGAAGCATTACCTGATACCTGGATACCGGCAGGGGAATTGACGCAGGTTTTTTCAGGGACTTTGAGTTTTGTCACGGGAGAAGGAGAAGTCCTGATAGAGCTTGATGAGCCATATATTTATAACGGAGATAATCTGGTGATAATGGTGGAAAGAGTAATGGACACCGTTTATTATAGTTCTTCGGATGTATTTTATTATGAAGATACTCCAGATTATCCGGGAAGGAGCCTTCATAAATATAGTGATTCAGTAGATTATGATCCATATAATCCCCCGGCATCACCAATAGCCCTATCCTGGGTGCCGAATACACTGTTTGAGGTAGGGCTTGACGGATTAGGCAGCATGAATGGTCACGTATATAATTCAGCAACCAGTGAAGGCATCCCCGGAGTAGCGGTGGAATTAACCATGCAGGAGAGGGTTACAGCGATAACAGATGCAAATGGATATTATGAATTTCCGGGACTTTTAACCGGAGATTATGATGCGCATGCCAGCCTTTTTGGATATTATGATGAGACCGTGATGGTCACGATAAATGAAGATGAGACAACGGTACAGGATTTCAATCTGGCACCCTTTGAAAATGCAGATATCACCGGAAGAGTTGTGGGCAGTGACAATCCCACTGTAGGGATAGCAGGTGCTGAATTAAGTCTTGATGGTATTGAAAATTATGAGACAGTCAGTGATAATGATGGTTATTTCACTTTCAGTGATGTTTATGCCAATACAGTATATCAATTAACGATAGTCACGGAATTTTATGAAACTTATGTGGGAGAAGTTAATCTTGGTTTTGTAAATCTTGATCTGGGAGATGTGATCGTTAATGAGATCAGTTTCCCTGTTGATGACGTTATAGCAGAAGTCAATGATGAAGACACGGAAGCAAGTTTGATCTGGCACAGCCCGGTGAGCAGTAATAATGATTTTTTTGATTTTAACGCGGATGATGGAGATTTCGTGGCAGATCAAGGCTGGGAATGGGGAACAGATACCAACTATGGCAACGGCACCAATCTTTGGGGAACGGACTTGAACTCCCAATACCCCAATAGTATAAATTATCAGTTGGTAACTCCGGAAATTCATATAAGTGGAGATGATATTATTTTAACATTCAGCCACTATTATGATACGGAAAATTACTGGGATGGCGGAAATGTGAAGATATCAACGGATGGCGGCATCAATTGGACCTTGATCACGCCGGTAGGTGGATATCCGGAAGATGCGGCATCGACGGCAAATGCCGGCATACCCGGGCAGGCATGTTATTCCGCTGATTCAGGAGGTTGGGTAACTGCTGTATTTGAATTAACAGCTTACGATGGTGAAGATGTATTTTTTAAATTCCAGTTCGGATCTGACGGCAGCGGAGTAGATGGCGGATGGTTTATTGATGATGTTGCCTTATGCAGCGCAGACCGCGAAGACCTTACAAAGAATAATGATCACCTGATCCCGGTTGCGAGTTTCTCACCCGGATATGGATTAGAAAGAAGTCTGGAGGGTTATCGGGTTTACCGGTTGCCTTACGGGGAAGAAGATGACGAGACGAACTGGGTGGAATTAGCCGAGGGAATAACCGATACCACGTATCTTGATCTGACCTGGGCAGGAGTGGATAGCGGACTCTGGCGTTATGCCGTGAAAGCGGAATATACCAATGAAGTATTATCTGATGCTGAAGTATCGAACTGGCTGGGAAAGGATATGTATAGTGATATAACGGTCAATATAACGACAAATGTGGGAGATATTCCTGCCGGAGCAGAAGTTGATCTGGTAGCCACGGTTCCCGATCCGGACGGTAATTTCCCGCAATACAGCGGAATTGCTGATGATATGGGAGTCTGCGAGATAAGCAACGTCTGGAAATCGACATATTATATGGAAGTAGCTTTATTCAGTTTTGAGACCTGGGAAGGAGTGATAGAAGTAATCGAGGATGAAGAAAGCTATGACGTGATGGTAATTGAACTGGCATTTCCACCGGCGGATGTGGAAGCAGCGATAAATATCGATGGTGAAGTGGATTTGATCTGGCATAGCCCTGTGGGAGCCAGCGAACTATTCTTTGATTTTGAGGAAGATGATGGAGATTTTATTTCCATGGCAGGCTGGGCCTGGGGAACAGATGCCACCGCCGGAGCCTATAGCGGCACAAACGTCTGGGGAACCGTGCTCAACGGCAATTATGCAGCATCCTGCAATTATCAGTTAATAACGCCGGAATTTGTTGTACCGGGGGATGATGCAGTTTTAACCTTCTGGCACTGGTATGACACGGAAGCCAATCTTGATGGAGGAAATGTAAAAATCTCCATTGATGGAGGAAACAGTTGGACTGTGATTCATCCGATAGGGGATTATCCTAATTTAACAGGATATTCCGGAAACGCCGGCATACCAAATGAACCATGTTTCACCAGCCATAATCAGCAATACTGGGAATTTGAGACCTTTGAGATCGGGGAATACAATGGCGAAGATGCAATGATCAAATTCCATTTTGGATCTGACAGTTCAGTGCAGTATCCCGGCTGGTTCATTGATGACGTAAGAGTTGGCTCACCAGAGGACAGGGCAAGAGCTATCCTGCATCCGGGAAGCAGAGCGCTGGAGAGCTATTCTGTTTACCGTGGTCTTAACGGTGATGAAGAAAACTTTGAGGACTGGGATCTGATCGCAGAAGGTTTAGTAGATACAACATATGAAGATATATCCTGGAGTCAGATAACGGAACCGGATTATTACAAGTATTGCGTAAGAGCGGAATATACTAATTCCGTATTATCTGATCCCTCATTTTCCAACTGGCTGGAAGCGAATTTTGTGGCGAATGTAACGGTCAATGTAAGCACGAATGTGGGAGATATTCCTTCTGGTGCATACGTGGAATTAATGGCAACAATGCCAAATCCAAGCGGGGAATATTATCAATATTCCGGAAATGCAGATGATCTGGGAATTATCACCTTCAGTGGAGTTTATTATGGCAATTATGATCTGACAGCTGAGCTGGAAGGTTATGAAAGCTATGAGGGGAATATTGACGTTGATGGAGATATGAGCGTTGATGCGATGATCACAGAACTTGCCTTCCCGGTATATGATGTACTTGTGGAAGAAGATCACGAGGGTTATGCCTATGTTAGCTGGCACTCCCCAAATCCCGGGATGGAAACTATCTGGGATTTTGAAGAAGATGACGGAGAATTCATCTCTAATAATGCCGCAGGCTGGAGTTGGGGAATTGATAATGCTTTAGGTGCCAATTCAGGAGAATACGCCTGGGTTACCGCACTTAATGCACCTACTTATATTAATAATGCCGACTGGCAGTTAACGAGTCCGGAAGTGACAATCCACACAGAAGAAACTCAGCTTACTTTTTATCATAATATGGATTGTGAAAACAGTTGGGATGGCGGAAACGTGAAAATATCAACTAATGGAGGCAGTACCTGGACATTAATCACACCTGAGGGTGGATATCCTGATGATGTGATCACAGGATTGGGTGAACCTGGTTATACTGATGGACCAACGGGTTGGCAATTAGCAATATTTGATCTATCTGTCTACGAAGGTGAAGATGTGATGTTCAAATGGCATTTCGGAACTGACAGCAGCGTAAACGGTTATCCGGGATGGGCAATCGATGACGTTCGCATTGGTGAGCCAGAAACCCGGGCATTGGAAGGTTATAGTATCCTCAGAGGATTGATGGGTGATGAAGCAAATGTGGATAACTGGGATTTGATCGCAGAAAATGTTATAGATAGCACATATACCGATGAAACCTGGGCTGAGATTACCGGTTCTGAAGTTTATAAATATGCCGTGATAGCAGAATACACAAATGGTGTATATGCTGATGCTGCTTTTAGTAACTGGCTGGCAGCCAATATGTATGCTACTTTAACTGTTAATCTGACAACAAATGTTGGAGATAGCCCAGAAGGCGCACTAATATATCTGGAAGCAACAATACCTGATCCCCAGGGAGGATATCCTGAATATGACGGCATTGCTGATGAAGATGGGGTATGCGTTATCAGTGGTATCTGGATGAGTAATTATGATATTGAAGTTGAGTTATTTAACTTCATGACCTATGAAGGAAATATTGATATTGATGGTGACATGTCGGTTGATATTGTAATCACAGAACTTAACTATCCGCCCCGAGACGTGGTAGTGGAAGAATCACACACCGGAAATGCTTATATCGAGTGGCATTCTCCCACAGGACCATCCGGGAGCAGTTGGGATTTTGAAGATGATAATGGAGATTTTGTTCCTGAAGCCGGTTGGGAATGGGCAGCAGGCAGTAACAGTGGCACAGCATATTCAGGAGAAAACTGCTGGAGCACCTGGCCCGGAGTCGATTATCCTAACAGTGCGAACACTTCATTATATACACCGGAAGTACACGTTTCATCAGATGAGACAATGTTGATGTTTTATCACTGGTATGATATTGAGAATTACTTTGATGGTGGAAATGTGAAGATATCGTTGGATGAAGGAGCATCCTGGACATTAATAACTCCGATTGAAGGTTATCCTGAGGATGCAGCTACAACCTCTAATGCCGGTATTCCAGGTGAAGCCTGTTATAGTTCAAGCAGCAATGGCTGGGTATATGCTTCCTTCGATCTTTCAGCATATGATGGTGAGGATGTAATGTTCAGATTTCATTTCGGAACTGATGGCTCAGTAACTTATCTGGGGTGGGATATAGATGATGTAACAATTGGAGAACCGGAAGAAGCTAGAGAAGAATTATCATTATTCAGTGACAAACAAATAGCTCTTAGCACGGCTTCAGAGGATATTTCAAGAGTAAATCGCATGCTGGAAGGATATAATGTTTACCGTGGCTTAGAAGATGATATGGTAAACTTTGAAGAATGGGATATGATAGAAGAAGCATTTCCTGATACAACGATGGAAGATGAAACCTGGTCTCAGATGACGGTATCCGGTGTCTATGTATATTGTGTGAGAGCATTATACACGAATAATATTCAATCGGAACCTGCATTTTCCAATCCACTAACTTTCAACATGGAAGTACCGGTAACGATAACTGTAAATTCAAATTCAGGTGACCCGACAAGTGGGGCAGATGTGGAACTGGTAAATCAGGACGGAAATCCACAACATGTATATACGGGCGTGGTTTCCGGGGGTATAATAAGCTGGGGTAACGTATTTCGTGGTGTTTATGATTTGACCATTGAATTAGAGCAATTTGAGCTTTATGAACAGATTGATATCAGTATCAATGATGCCACAAGCCTTAACGTAGTATTAGAGGAACTAATATGGATACCGGCAAATCCGGTAGTAGATGAGAATACCGGCATATTCACCTGGTCACAACCTGCACCTGCAACAAGGGCATATCTCAATCAGGATAGCAGCACAAATAATGATGGAATAGGATATAGCAATGGTGGAAGTTTCACTGTTGCCTCCCGCTGGAATCCGGCAGACCTGACGGATTATGATGGCTGGTACATAACAGCAGTTCGCTTTTTCCCGCGTTCAGAAACTGCTGATTACACAATAAAAGTATGGTCAGAAGCTGGAGCTGCTTCATTATTAACTGATCAGAAGGTGAATGATTTCATACTGGATGAGTGGAACGAAGTAGAACTGGGAACCAGAGCAGTAATAGATGCATCATCAGAATTATGGGTAGGATATGATATACTTAATCAGAAAGCAGGAGATTATCCGGTGGGTTGCGATGCAGGTCCCGCAGTTGCCGGATACGGTGATATGATCAAAGTTGGACAGGATAAATGGATTGCTGCATCCAGCCTCGGTTTGAATGTGAACTGGAACATCCAGCTGGTAATTTCCTCCTCAAATCCAGGTTCTCATCCGGTTGCACATAATGTAAATAAACCTGATCCGATAATGAATTATACTTTGGACAGTAGACTGGCAACCGGAAATCTTTCTTTACCTGCCAATCCAGGACTCGCTGCCACGACTTCCCGCAGCGTTGATTACTTTAACGTATATCTGGAAGGTAATCTTGTGGGTCAGACCATGCAGTTGTTCTTTGATCTGTCAACCCAAACGGGAATGAGTTATGGGGAAGATTATACTGCCGGAGTATCTGCTCATTTTACCTCGAATAATGAGTCAGCACAGGCTGAAACAGATTTTACCTGCTATTTCATTAATCAGACATCCGGTAATGAGATTCCACTCACTACTGCATTGACAGGCAACTATCCCAATCCCTTTAATCCGGTTACTTTGATCAGTTACCAGCTGGCAGCAGATGCGAATGTGCAGCTTTCGATCTATAATACTCGTGGTCAATTAGTTAAAACGCTGGTTAATGATAACCAGGAACCCGGATATTATCAGATTGCCTGGAACGGTCAGGATAATCATGGCAAACCCGCTTCCAGCGGTGTTTACTTCTATCGATTTATCACAGATGGTTATGATAAGACTTCTAAGATGATATTAATGAAGTAAGGAAGGTTTGATCAGAAACCTGATCATATTAAACGGAAAAACCAAATCGAACAGGGCAGATATTCGAATCTGCCCTGTTTATATTGAATGAAACTAATGAATTGACAATTTTACTCATTATTTTTTGAATAGAGTTTAAGAATAAACAAAGGGTTTTTATGGGATTAAAGAAAGAACTGGGGCTTTTAGAAGTATTCAGCATTGCATCAGGAGCGATGATCTCTTCCGGATTATTTATATTGCCGGGTCTAGCTTATATGCAGATAGGACCGGCAGCTATACTGGCCTATTTTGTGGCCGGAATTCTGATCATTCCATCCTTATTCAGTAAGGCGGAACTGGCAACAGCCATGCCCAAAGCGGGGGGAGATTATTTTTTTATAAATCGCAGCATGGGTGCCGGTCCCGGCACTATTGCAGGTATAACCACCTGGTTCAGCCTGGCATTTAAGAGTGCTTTTGCCTTACTTGGTATAGGCGTATTTGTTGCTATAATTTTTCCCAGCATATCCTATAATGAAGTTAAGCTGATTGCCCTGTTTTTCTGTTTGCTTTTCATGATCTTAAATGTAATCAGCACCAGGCACTCAGGGAAATTGCAAATATTTCTCGTATTGGGTTTACTTCTCATTCTGGTGCTTTACATTATCGAGGGAATTAGCAAAGTAGAAATCCATAATTTAACGCCATTTAATCATGGTACATCAGCAGATATATTTGCCACCGCTGGTTTGATCTTCATATCCTATGGCGGATTGACAAAAATAGCAAGTGTGGCAGAAGAAATCAAGAATCCAGGGAAGAATCTGCCTTTGGGGATGATCCTTTCCTTTATAATTGTAACTGCTATATATGTGCTTGTAGTATTTGTGACTATTGGTGTGGCTGGTGAGAAACTGATACTGCCCAACGGGGAACCGTCACTTACTCCAATATCCGAAGCTGCAGGAATGTTTAGCGGTAAAACGGGCATGATAATACTGGCAATTGCCGGCTTAATGGCATTTATTTCCACAGGCAATGCCGGAATAATGGCAGCTTCGCGAACTCCTTATGCCATGAGCAAAGATAAACTGCTGCCCGGTGTGCTTGGAAAGTTAAATAAAGAATATAATACTCCTCACTATTCGATATATTTTACTGTGGCATTTATGATGGCAGTAATAGTATTACTCGATCTGGAGATGCTTGTTAAAACAGCTTCAGCTATGATGCTTCTCCTTTTTGCGCTCATTAATCTTTCTGTTATCGTTATGCGGGAAAGCCGCATCCAGAATTATCAGCCCAGTTTTAAATCTCCTTTATATCCCTGGCTGCAGATAATCGCGATTTTTCTCTATCTGTTTCTAATCTTTGAAATGGGTATAAAAGTAATAGTTACCGTAGGTATTTTTATCGTACTCGGTTATATCTGGTATGCCATATATGGTAAGATCAGGACAAACAGGGAAAGCGCTCTGGTTTACCTGGTGAAACGAATCAAGTCCTCGGAACTGGCAGCAGCCGAACTGGAAACGGAATTACGGGAAATAATTATGGAACGCGACAGCATTCAGCATGACCGGTTTGATTTGCTGATTGAGATATGTCCCGTACTCGATATAAAAGAAGCTATTAGTAAGGATGATTTTTTTGCCCGGATCGCCGGTTTACTTTCAGAAAAATTATCATGTGGAGAACGCGAGATATTTCAGAAATTAACCAGTCGGGAGGCAGAAAGTTCCACGGTAATTCTGCCAGACCTGGCGATTCCCCACCTGATCGTATCCGGGGAAAACCGCTTTGAAATAGCACTGGTACGTGCCAGAAAAGGAATATATTTCAGTGAGGAAAATCCGGCAGTGCGAACAGTATTTGTGATTGCCGGATCACCAGATGAAAGACGATTCCATTTGCAGGCGCTGGCTGCTATTGCCCAGATAGTGCAAATTCCTGACTTTCAGGAAAAATGGCTGCAGGCACAGAACGAAGATTCACTACGGGATGTAATTACACTTGCTCAGCGTTCTCGCCACTAACAAAACAACAATCAGGGAAAATATAATAAAAATGAAATTCTATATAGAAACTTACGGATGCCAGATGAATGTGGCAGATAGCGAACTGGTGATGACCATTCTAAAGCAGAATGGCTTTGATCGGGCAGAAAACATTGAAACTGCTGATGTTATATTATTTAATACATGTTCTGTGCGTCAACATGCCGAAGAACGGGTTTTAGGCAGGATCAATAATGAAATGAGGCATAAAAGCCTTAAAGATGTAAAGATCGGTGTGATCGGATGTATGGCTCAACGCCTGGGAACCGAACTTGCGGATTTGAGCAGAGGAGTTGATTTCGTAGTTGGTGTTGATCAATATGATAAACTTCCTGAAATAATACGCTCATCATTTCGGGAAGAATTTCTCAGTTATACCGATGTCGATAACGAACAGCTATATCCGGCAATAATTCCGCAGCACCAGGATAATTTGAAAGCTTTCATCACTATAATGCGCGGCTGCAATAATTTTTGCAGTTACTGCATCGTTCCCTATACGCGAGGCAGAGAACGCAGCCGCTCACCTCTGGAAATTATCGAAGACGTTAAAAAGGCAGGGGAACAGGGACTCAGGGAAATTATGCTGCTGGGACAGAATGTAAATTCTTATTCTTATGAAGAGATAAATTTCCCTCAATTATTAAGGATGGTAAATGAAATTCCTTCGATCAAAAGAATTCGTTTCACAACATCACATCCCAAGGATCTGTCTGACGAACTGATCGAAACAATGGCAGATACTGATAAAGTATGCGAGCATTTTCATCTGGCAATGCAGTCCGGTGATAATGAAATTTTGAAGAGAATGAATCGAGGCTATACTGCGGAACATTATTATGATCTAACGGTCAAACTGCGCCAGGCAATTCCGGAAATTGCCATTACCACAGATGTGATCGCCGGATTCCCCGGAGAAACAGAAGAGCAGTTTCAACGGACTTATGATATTATGCAGAAGATTGAATTTGACCATGCCTATATGTTTAAGTATTCGTCGCGCTCCGGGACGCGCGCTGCTGAATTCCTTGATCAGGTGCCGGAAGAGATCAGACTGGAACGTCTGCAGAGATTGATCAAACAGCAGGAAGTAATAACTACCAGAAAATATAAGAATGCTATTGGCAGTGTTCGTGAAATCTACGTGGAAAATATCAGCCGACGCTCTCAGGAAGAAGTTTCCGGTAAAACGCGTGATTTTAAAGTTACGGTATTTCCCGGTGATTCCCAACTGATCGGGAAATTTGTAAATGTCAAAATAGTTGAGGCAGCCGGCTGGACTTTGAAAGGGAAATTGCTTAAGTGACTCTAAAATTTACTGCTTTAATAGACTGGATCCATCATGAAAGGGCATTACTGGAAGAAGTAAATATACTCTTCGTTCTGGCCGTGATCCTGATCATTGGTTTCATTTTTTCACGACTGGCACGGAAAGTGAAACTTCCTTCCGTTACGATGCAGATCATCGGAGGGATCATCATCGGTCCGCATCTGTTAAATCTCTTCAATCCGGTAATATATGAATCTTTTAAACCTATCACGAATTTTGCTCTGGGATTCATCGGTCTGGCAATTGGTAGTCATCTTGATTTTCGGAAACTGCATAATTCCGGGAAACGAATTTTCCTGATCACTTTCTGTGATGCGATGGTCACCTCCATGCTGGTTTTTAGCGCTCTTTACTGGCTGGCTGGCTTATCACTGGTTTCATCTTTGATCATCGCAGCAATATCTATAACCACTGCTCCCGGCTCGACTATTAACATCGTCAAAGAGAAACGTGCCAAAGGGATTCTCACTAAAACCCTGCTGGCAAGCGTGGCGCTGAATAATGTTCTAGTGATTGTGTTATTTTATTCTATTTATTACTATTTATTTGCGCACAGTAGTAACGCTGATTTTTCCCTGATAAAAACGATATTGAATCCTTTACTGTTCTTTCTGGAAAGTCTGATCGTGGGGGGAGTAGTGGGATATACTGTTATATATTTCACGGAAAAACATAAGACGAAGCTTTCCTTTCTCACTGTGGTCGTCCTGGCAGTTATCATAACCGTAGGCGCTTCTGAAACATTACACTTTTCGGGAATTTTATCCAGCCTGATTCTGGGGATAATGCTCACAAATTACTCCAGAAATAAAAGTGACCTGTTTGGAGCTTTTACCGATATTGAAAAAGAAGTCTTTTCACTTTTCTTTGTTCTTGCTGGCACACATTTCGATTTTCACGCCATTCTGCTGGCTGGTTCTGCTGGTGGCATCCTTGTAATTAGTCGTTTTATGGGTAAATATTTAGGACCCACTATGGGGGCTTATTTATCCGGCTCCATAAAATCTATCAAAGATAACATCGGCTTTACCATGTTTCCTATTGCGGGACTGGCAATTGGTCTGGTTATGTTATCGGCAAATATTCCTTTTCTATCTCCTTACGCCAGTGAAATTACTGCCATAATTTTAACTGCTGTAGTTGTCTATGAGTTGCTGGGTCCCGTTTTTGCAGGTAATGCTCTCAAAAAAGCCGGGGAAGTTGATAAGGACAGAGTTCGTCTGCTGGAATTTCTACAGGAAGAATATATTATGCTTGATCTGAAATCTTCTGATAAATGGGAAACTCTTGATGCTCTGGCGGAATTTCTCTATCGCACGCATAAATGCCTGCATTATATCACAATCGAAGAATTGAAAACTTCCGTTAGAACCAGAGAAAAAGAGATATCAACGGGTATCGGCAATAATATCGCCATTCCACATGCCATAATTGAAGGCGGACCTCGTATCATGGGTGTTATCGGTATTTCGCAAAAGGGCATTGACTTCGATTCTATAGATGAGCTGCCCGTTCATATTATTATTATGATCGCCACGCCCGAAGACAGTTACAGCCTTCATCTCAACGTTCTGGCTCACGTAGCTCGTATTTTCGGGCATGAAAGGCATATAAACGAACGATTGCTGGCAGCAAAAACTCCGGCAGAAGTTTTTGAAATACTGCAAAGTGAAGAAGTGGAAAGACTTAACCCCTTCTTTGAGGAATAATTTGGACTGGGATAAATTCGCGCTGATTTACGACTGGGAATTTGACCTTATCTGTGACTATCAGAAACAGGATATTAATTTCTGGGAAAGATTTGCTCAAAAGTATGGTAATAATCTTCTGGAACTAGGCGCTGGCAGCGGACGGGTCACTTTACCTTTAGTGAAAAAAGGTTATAATATTTATGCCCTGGATAATTCAGCTAAAATGCTGGAATTGTTAAAGATACATTCAATATCCATTGAAAATGGGGGAGAGCTGAATATGGTGCAGGCTAATATGGCAGATTTCTCACTCAACCGCTTTTTTGATGCCGTCATCGTATCTTACTCATCTTTGCAGCATCTTACAGCATACCCGGATATAACAAATTGCCTGGCATGCATTTATAGGCATTTAAGACCTAAAGGGATGGTTGCCTTTGACCTTGATCCAGATGTTTTATCTTTTCCTGATACTATGCCGGAGCGACAGGTCTATTCTGGCTGCAATAACCAATTGAAAGCGCAGGTGACTCTTTTTACTTCCTGGTTTACTGATGAAAAGGTTAGACACTGGAATGACCGTTACCTTCTCGAATATGATGATCAACATCAGGAAGAATTTCACAATCATATAGTTTTAAAAGCGTTATATCTGAATGAAATGCTAAGTATGCTGACGGCTGCCGGTTTCCGGATCACAGATATTGCCGGAGGATTTGAAGGTGAAAATTTCAATGAGAAAAGCGAAAGAATGCTGATTACTGCTCAAAAGAAAGGCTAATATGTGATTATGTTTTTCTCTTTCTTAGTAACTGGTTCAATAACAAGTTTCTGAGGTACGCAAATTATAGGTTGAGTGCTGCACCATCCCATTTTTACGCAGATCTGCTCTGGACAACCTGACTTTTCCAGCCGGTATTTGCCGTTTTTGATTTCCAGTATGGTCCCCTCATTTATAAAAACCTTTCTATCCTGCTGCAAAGAATAGCTGTTAATGATCTTATCTGCTAATTTAACTTGTACATAATTGCTTTTACCACGCTTCAGGTCAAGGCTGAAGAGAAATATGCTAATAATGATAATCAATAATATTAATAGAATATCCCGAAGATTGAGAAGCTTGAGGCTTGCCCGGTAATTAAAACTGCCAGATGCCATAATTCCTGTGTCCGCATTGAGGGCATTGACCTTCTTTCAATTTTACTTTTTTACCATAACTTCGCTCGGAAATAATATGCGCGCAATTTTCACAGATCAGATTATTTTCAAAAGCCATATTTCCTATATATACATGTTTCAGTCTCTTACTCGCTTCTTTATAAGCAAATTCGAGTCTTTCTGCTGAAGTAGCTGGATTTTGGAGTTTATAACAGGGGAAATATCGGGAAAAGTGCAGAGGTACCCTTGGATCTATATCTGCAATAAATGTAATCAGATCAAGTATATCCTGATCCGAATCATTTTCTCCGGTGATCAGCAGATTAGTAACTTCTAAATGACTTTTTCCATAAATTGTCTTTATGGTTTCCTGCACAGGTAATAGTCTGCCTCCACAGATTTTCTGGTAAAAGTCATCTCTGATGGATTTAAGATCAATATTGAAGGCGTCAATGTAGGGGAGAAGCGCTTCTAAGGGTTTCTGATTGATAAAACCGTTACTGACCATTATGGTCTTAAAACCCAAACTTTTAAGGTATTTTGCACTGTCATACATAAATTCATACCAGATAATGGGTTCCGTATATGTGTAAGCTATGGTTTTCAGCTCAAATTCCTGCATTATTGAAGTAAGTTTTTCGAGTGTTATATCCTGCGTTGGGCATTTCTCCTGGCTGATAGAATAATTCTGACAGAAACTGCAGCTCAGATTGCAAAAGTCGGCACCAATGGAAAGCACCCGGCTGCCTGGTAAAAAATGAAATAAAGGCTTCTTCTCTACCGGATCATAAGGATTTACCGTGACCGTTTTCCCATAATTTTCAGCGTATAACTCACCATCTAGATTAATACGGGAACGGCATCTACCCTTTTTCCCCTCAGATATCAAACAATTATGCGGGCACAACAGGCATTGCACATTATTCTCATCTCTCTTTTGATAAAATTCTGCTCTTTTCATGTTTCATATAAGATTTCACGACCATTTACTTGTCAAATAATTCTTAAAAATTATTTAACATCCCCCCGAAATTTTTAAATATCTCGCCTTTTGTGAAGTTTCATTTCCCTGAAAGGGATATATTCGTATAGCGTAAGGTTGTCTCGGTACTCCGAGACTACCTTATGAATGATGCATATACCCCCACCCCATCGGCGCGCAGCGCCGATGGGGTGGGGGAGGAGCTCATTTTTTACATAAGGTAGCACCTTCTGTACAACCTTACGCTATACAAATTTATCCCGTACCGGGAATTATAAGAAATAAATCCTAAATATTACTTTATAGAATAAGAAGTTACCACAAATCATGAATAATAAAACGGGGGGATGCCAGATTCTTAAAAATTATAAAATGACACAGGCAGAGACTGTTCACATTCAGGCACTCCTTTTCAATAACTTATGCTGAATAATATCAATAATAATGCACAATTATTGTTTTCTGGCAATTACAGTTCAAGTTTGTACATTTATAAGTATCTATTATAAAGTCACTTATCACTGCTTTCGTTTTCCCCATAGGGGATATTTAATTGTAGAAATAGACATCGGTCATCCCCCACCCACCCCAGCGACCGGCTCCGCCGCTCGCTGGGG
>JAIPGO010000110.1 GCA_021736135.1 Candidatus Cloacimonadota bacterium | reverse complement strand
TTACTGATTCAAAGAGCTTTGACCAATCCATTACTGGAAGTAGCCATCTTTTTCACTTCCGGTCGAACAGAAAATTAACCGGGTTGGACTTTCACCAACTGGATGCACACCACCTCGTGACGCACCAGAGAACACAGAGTAAATGGAAAGAACAGGAGAATTATCTGATATAGATCAGAAACAACTTCTTCTGTTCGTCTTGTTCGTTTTGTTCGTTGCTAAGAATGAATTTAGAAGAGAAGAATTTTCAACCGCGGATTAGACGGATATAACGAATAAGAATTAATATTTTGCTTTTTTGTAATGCAAGTGGACGTTCACCGATGCGCAGCAGGGGGAATGAACACGACCATTTATTCCCGGATAAGGAGCAAAGAACGAGTTCATTTTAAACTGTTGAAAAACAGTACTTTGGATTTTATTTAAGCAAAATTGTGAACCGCCAGGTGAATTCCATCAATATACACGGATAAAAGAGGTGTTCTTTTTTTTACTTTTATTGTCACAGTTTCCATCGATTTCTTCTGTTCGTTTTGGCTTGATGGAGCGTAATGTATGAAGCCTGTTCTTTGCGAAAAGTGAGTTTGGAAGAAGACGGTCTTAATCGCGGAAGGCAGGTAAAATGGGAAGACAATTTTCAGGATAAACGTTCTAAATAATTTAGTGATATTCCTGAGGAGCAAAAACGGAGGTTTTCAATTATGTAACGACTGTAACCCAATCGGATGCCACTCGGGCGCTACTAAGAGGATGGGTTAGACAGAGAATATGTGTAAGTTATTTTATTTCAGTATAATACGATGATATGGCAGATGTTGCGGGAAATTTGCTGTTTAGAAATGGGTGTTAAGGCAGTTGAGTTGAGAAAGAAAGAGAAATATTTTATGGGAACGAGTGTTACAATTAAAGATGTCCTTCACTGCGTTCAGGCGTGAATAGTGAATGGTGATCGGTGATTAGTGAGAAGATAAAATATTTAACCGCGAAAGGCACGAAAGGCGCGAAAATTAAGAGAAGAAGATTCTTTAACCACGGAGGGCACAGAGTAAATGTAAAATGTAAAATGTAAAATGTAAAATAACTGGTTTTCGGGTTTCGACTCACAAATCACGACAAACGAAGAACGGAGTTAAATCTCAATTTCTCATTTTCGATTCTTCGCATTTTCGTTTTACGTTTCCCGTCTCACGCCTGAACATAGTGAAGGATTATTTTTCAGAAAGTATTTCTAAATCAGCTAAATCCTGAGATCTCCCAGTAGCCTTTTTGTTTTTCTTATAACAATCCAGCCCAATAAATTTGATATTTAAACCATCTATGATCACTTCTTGATGATTATTGTAACATTCCCTGAATTCTACTCCAGTTAAAGAATTTAGAATATCGATCCGATTGGGCGGTAATCCCAATTGGATGACATATCCTTCCTCGAGAAAGTCCTCTTTTGCTAAATCTAAAGATCCAAATCCGAACTCATTGATTATATTCACCATTTTATCAGCATTATCGGCATCAATCCAAATCCAGACATCAAGGTCTTTTGTATAACGGGGGTAACCATAAACTGCCAGGGCATATCCACCAACAATAAGATACTCAACCTTGTTTTCGTTTAGTAATTGTATAAACTCTCTGAAATCTTTGCTTATCATTGTATCTCCAGGTGTTATATTCCGTCCTGATCTCTTCTAAAGCATCAATGCGTTCCTGGCAGCTCCTGCTTAGCCAGTAAGCCCGATCGGAACTTTGTTCAGTAATTTTCTTTCTATTAACTACTTTCTCAATCATCGATATCCTTCTCTGTCATTATGCTTTGTTTCATTATCAGGAACTAAAGTTGTTTATTGTCATACTAATGTCAACGATATTTTATTGAACCAGAGAGATGGAGAGAAGATATTTAACCGCAAAAGGCGCGAAAAAGAGAGAGAGACTCAGCGAAGAGGCGATGGAGCAAAGGATACGAGTTGCCAATCACAAATCACGGTGAACGAAGTGAAGATATAGATTAAAAAACTACTTCTTCTGTTCGTTTTGTTCGTTGCTAAGAATGAATTTAGAAGAGAAGATTTTTTTACCACAGATGGCACAGAGAACACTGAGTCAATGAAAAATGAGTCTTCACTTCGTTCAGCGTGATTCGAGAATCAGAATAGTAGTGTAAATCGTAAAAATCCGGATTATAGGTATCGGTTTTAGGATTAAGACCTCACGTTCATTCCCCAAACTCACAAAGTTCGCTTTGGTGAACGTCCGCTTATCCTGGGGAAAGAAGAGAAGATTTTTTCAACCGCGAACATTACGAAAACCACGAAAAAATACTGCCATTATTTGCTCTAAATTAGTCAACTGCTGCTCCCTTTACCCTTTGAGCAGCACTAAGGTGGGTATAAGGTGGGTATTAGGTGGGACAACAAGGCACAATCTAACAGAATATTGTTAGATTGATCTTTGTTGTGGCTCCTTAGACCAACCTTAGTGGCTCCCTATATTTACCTTATACCGTAAGTGATATTATTAAAGGTCGATATGGGATCAATACCAGAGAAAAGGTCATGATCTGTAAATAAAAATATTGAGAAAATATTCAGGAACTGCTCAGAAATGGAGCAGTCAGTTTCTGCGAAAATATACCGGGAAGCACGAGAAGATGATTTCCTAAGGGCTCATGCAGCAGTTTATCTAAATCAGATGCCGGTAACTGAATTTCTATCTGAGTGCGGCAGAGGTCGGATTCGTTGAGGTGACGGAGCAGTTTGCCTTCGGAAATCCATATTTTATCAAGATTTTTTCCACCCAGCCTGAATATAGTAACTTTTTTAAAATCGAGATATCCTTGAATGCCAACTCCCAGTCCTGATTCAAAATGAGAACGGTAAACGATATTCTTCAGGTAATTGAAAGGGGCAGTGCAATGAGCCAGCACCAGGGTTGAATTTTGCTGATCAATCCGCGCGGGATTAGCCATCCAGGGTATGAGCCCGGTTTGTTTTTTTGCCCACAACATGCCGACTATGCTGGCGATATCTCCTTCGCAGCCGGCTGGAAAATTTTCGGCATTAAGCTGCGCCAGAGCGTAACAGGCAGTCATTTTCAGATCATTCACCAGGTCAAAACAGCGGACTGTGATGCCCTGAAAATCATTTTGAGCAATGATGTCCCTCAAAGCATCATAGACGTCTTCAGAATTCTTAATATCTTTCATTCTGGGTTCGACTTTATGAATTTTATGGAGGTCTGCCATAGCCCAGGGCACATCCTGAGCACAAACCTCAATATTTTCTATCAAGGATGAAATACTCACAGAAATCAATTCAATTCCCCAGGTATTTTTCACAATATCAGCAGATTGAGAACTGGCAATGAGCCAGTCTGATGGTTTCCCAATCACCCCAATCCTGACATCACAAAGCGGTTTCGCAGGCGAAAGGGCCGCTTTTAGTTTATTTCCTGCAGCAGGTGATTCCAGGTTGATGATTTCTGCTGAAAAACCTTCGTTGTGTAAAAAGGCGGATATTTCGAGAGCAGCAGGTAATGAGTTATAGCCGTTATGAGTGAGTAGCAGAGTTTTGGCAGGTATATTCGGGTGTTTATTGATGAGATCTACGGCTTGTTTTTCAGTTCCCCCTGTTAAGATGAGCAATGCCTGAAAATCATTAGAATCGGATTCCTTCAGAATCACAGCCTGTTTTTTCAACTGGACATTAATTCTATTCAGCAGCGCTTTTCTTTTTTCTACTGTAGAAAAATCAGAGAACACAGTTTTTATCTTAATTTCCATTTTCAGCTCCCATGAATCAAGGCTGAGTATTCTAATCCCGACGGTGATTGTCAATGAGAAAAACAGTCTGCTAAATCAGCCTGATAAAGAAAAACTTGACTCATTGCAATACAATTAATAATTTTATAGTATCTTGAAATAGCGGGAAAAAACTATGGTAAAAAGCAAGCAGACGTATAGCAGCAGCGATGGCAGTGTAAAAATACGCGTGCACGCTGATGGAAGCAAAGCTGATATCCTTTTAAATGAGGATGTCAACCTGATCAACAGTAATGCCCTGGAGGAATTACTGAAAGAAGCTGAAATTGTTTATGGCTTTGAGAATGCCATCGAATTCTGCAAGAAAGAGAAAATAGAACGGGAACGGGGAGAATATTTTCCGCTGGCGCTGGCAGACAACACATCCTGGGAAGCTGAAGTGGAAATAATTATCGAACCCCTGGAATGCCTGCTGTCACCACGTCTATTTTCGCTCAATGACCTGAGCCGCGTCCGTTATATTACTACCGGAGAGAAACTTGCGAAAGTGAAAACCGGAGACGGCAGCGGAGGGCAGAATAAAAATATTTTCGGCCGCAAGATCAAAGATCTGGCTTCTGATAAAAACTTTCTGGATACTTTTCTGGGAACTAATGTCGAATTTGACACCCGGCGCAACCTGATCATAGCCAGCGGAAACGGCTATGCCCTGGTGGAAAACGGGAAACGTATCAGCGTTACAGATAATATCTTCCTGCAGCAGGATATTATTGATGGTGATTATGAGATTAAAAGCGGATTGACTCTGGAAGGCAGTCTATTTGGCAGCTCGTTGAACGTGGGTGGTAACCTGAAAGTGCAGGGAAAGGTTGAAAACTGCTCTGAAAAAGGGATCATTGCCAGCGGTAATATAGAACTGGACAGCGCCGATAACTCTTTACTCATTTGTAAAGGAAACCTGGAATTCAGTAATCTTCTCCTCAATTGCCAGGTTTTTGCGGACGGGTATATCAAAGGTACCGAACGCAGTTCAATCAGCGGAGGAGAACTTCAAGCAGGAAGATATATCGAAGCAGCCACAATTGGTTCGGAATCTGGAGAGGAAACTATTGCAGAAATCGGTATTTCCCCTTATTTAAAGGCTTTAATGATCTTGATCAGCAGGTCTTTACGCCAGAGTAACTGGAATTATAAAGAACCAGATAATACAGAGCCACTTGTTCGCGACCTGAAAGAAATGGAAATGAAATATCTGAAAGCGTTACCTGATTTTCTTTCACTGCATCGGGAAGAAAAAAAGATAACAGGTTATATTGATATATTACCGCCAACGCGGTTACGCATATTTCATCTGACTCGACTGATCAATAATGAAGGTGAACCCCTGACCTTTGAACTTGTACACTCTGAAAGTAATTAGTAATTTTGAATTTTGAATGATGAATGAATCACAGGCGAAGCTGAGTGGTTTTACAGTTCACTATTCACTATTCACTATTCACTTTTTTAGAATATTATCTCTACCCACATTGAGAGACTGAAGGTTGTAACTTTATTACTGCTCTTGATATTATTATTGATTCTATATTCACTGGTTAAACCAGCCGTAATATTTTTGGCGAATTCATAAGATATCTGAGGTCTCAAGGTGAAATTATTCTGTTCATCCAGTTTTGTAGCGGGATTATCAGCACTTTTACGTTCCGACCAGCTTCTTTCGTAAGAGGAATCCAGGCGTAGCGTAGTTTCGTTTTTGATATAGAATCTCTCCTGCGAGAAGGGGATTTTTACACCTTTTTCCAGAGAGAAACTCCAGGAAACATCACCGGACGCCGACTGGGAAATGGAGTTAGTAACCACATCCCCGGTTTCAGAATAAGTTGTTGATTGCGTCTGACGGTGATTCAGATTCAAATGCGAAGTAATGTCTTTAATCCAGTTACCAGACCAGGATAGAAGGGGATTGAAGTTCATCGTGACTTCTTCCGTATTGGGTTTATCCCAGTCAACCACCCCGCTCTGCTTGTTATTCAGGGAGTAGGAGGAAGATAGCGAACTGCTTTTAAGAACTTCTTCAATACCCAGAAGAGTATTAAATTCAGTAAGCTGCACTCTGATATTAGGAAAATTAACCGTTAAGGTCTGAGTTGGAGAGCTGGTATATTTCTGACTGAGCTGCCAGTCATAACTGAGAGAGGTGGTAAGGTTCCTTAAGATGGGGAAACCTGTGCTGACGGAGATATGATTCACGTCCTGACGCATGGTTATCTCTTTATCTATCGTTTCTCCGGTAAGAGAATCAACCACATCTTCTTCGAGTAGAATATTCGGAATACCGAGCTGATATTTAAAAGAAGGGCGGTTAACCAGTTCGTCATAATCTGTGCTGTAACTGTTATCATAAGTTATCTGCATGTTTTCCAGTCCACCCACATATTCCACGAACCATTTAATGGGATTAACGGGAGGTCTTACCGGAGCTTCTTCTTCTATTTCATCTGCATCCCCTGGAGGGGAGCCCTTTTTTTCGCCAGGTTTTTCGTTGTCGGGAAGTATTCCTTTATCCGGAGGAATTTCTTTACCAGGCGGTATTCCTCTATCCGGAGGAATTTCTTTACCGGGAGGAATTTGCGGGTCTTCAAAAATTCCCTTTCTTCCGGAAGGCAGTCTGTCAGGGGGAATTTCATATTTGTCAGGTTCTATGATTTTTTCAGGCATATCATCAAATTTATCTTCTGGTTTTCCCATACCGGCTTTATTACTACTCTCAGGTTTTTTTCCTCCGGTAGTACCAGAACTGCCGGTATTTCCTTTAGGAGCAGAATCCTGCCAGACCCAGTTGACAAAACTGTTCATCATTTCATGATTTTTTAAAGTAACACTGGAAGAGAAATCACGTTTTACTCCGCCTTCGTAGTAGAAATCATCTTCTTCGCTGTTATAAGACTTTTTCTTGGTTTTATCATCGTAATTAATGGTGAGGTTACTGCTGAGTGTAAAGATGTTTGGCAGGTATTTCGGAGTATATTTCACTTTGATACTTTGATCGCGGGATTTCTCAGTGCCAATATTATAATCCTGCCAGTATTTTTCCAGAAGCATATCGCGTGAGGTTTTTATACCATATTCAAAATTCAGATCAGAGAACATATCATATTTGACCGTAGAGGAAGTACTCAGGGTCTTCGTGTTTACCACATTACTTTGATGTTCCCAGCGGACGCTGTCTCCCGTTGTGGTCCAGCGCCAACGCCGTCCATTCGGTAGATCCGCTTTATAGGTAAGAGAATTATTGAAAGAATTCGGGAAAAATCCAAAACGGTAGTTCTTCCATAATCCTATACTCAGTTTATCTTTGGACAAATTTAGCTTGTAGGCATGCTTCACCTGATAGGAAAGAGTAGTATCCGTGGTAGTAGGCTCCACATTCCATTTTTTTTCAATATACCCGCTGAGAGTAGTAGCTTTCACTGTGTACTCCACAAAACTGTTCCAGAGTTTCCAGCGGGAAGCAGGAGTTTTATTAAGCCCCAGATTCAGGTCAGCACGATATTTAAGATTATGTGTTCTTTCCCGGTTCTTATCTTCTTCATTCATATCTTCCCAGAGGATATCACTACTTGCCTTGAATCTGGATTGCTTGAAAAGCTCATTACGAGAAAGAGTAAGGGGCATATTAAATCCCCATTGCGCCGGTAACAGCTTATGCAGATTTATGCTATTGCTCATATTCAGACTTGTGGTCTGGAAAGTATTACTAGTGGTTTTGCTTCTTTCCGCTCTATTTTTAAAATTATCCGTTTTCCATTCTGCACTCACCGTAAATGAGGCAAAATCCGCCATATCCAGATTTATATTACCACGCGTAGCATAGCCAATGTCATCATAGGGATTTGCCACTCTGATATCGTCAAAATAGATTCTGCCATTAAATGCCTCATCACCATTATTTTCAATACCGAGAGATATTTCCTTGATATAGCTCAGGGTAGGCGCTTTATGGAGTTCAAAGCGGATTCCGTCATCAATGTAATATCCATAATAATTGTCCACCTGTACATAAGTTGAGTCATCATGTTCGGGTGATTTTAGATAAGTAAGTTTTGAGAAATCGAATTCCAGATCCAGCCAGCCGTCTATATCCATCTTAGACTGGTAATCTTCTGCTGTTAAAGGGTAATTAATCTCGTAATAATTAAGCGAATCCTTTCCAATCCTGATCACAAGGTCATGTTCAAGCTCTGCAGTTTCACCAGCCAGTTTTTCGGAATAAACCCAAAAGCGGATCTTTTCATAATTTATCAGGCTGAGTTCATCATTGAATTTCTGGCGGACAAGACCATGATGTCCCGGCTGCAGATTCGTGTAATCAATGAACATCGACTGTTCCAGTGTATCTTCATTTTTCTCCTGGATCACTGTACCGGGAGCGGCAGTATAGTGCAGACTTTTCTGATTATCAATTACGTTTGCCAGCATCTTTTCCCGATTACTTTCCAGTTCATAAATGCTGATGATATCATCATCTTCATCACGAATATAGTTTTCTTCCCATTTATTACCAATTAGATCAAAATTAACTATCTTTATCCGGGCGGTTTCCTGAGTTTCAAACCAGACTCGGGCAAAACTGATTCTTTCCAGATCTGGTGAGGCAGTAGAATTGGAAACAGTATGATAACTGTCGGGATCATCAACCGGGATGCGATAAAGATACCAGTTATTATATTCACTTTCCAGATATATGGTGTCTTTGAGAGTAAGGGTATATTCAAAATAGATATTGGAATCATTCAATTCCCCGTTATTATCAAGATCTTCCGTATCCAGACGATCATTATCTTCGGTACCATTGATTTTGGGAAATTCCCCTTCTATCTCCACATTATCAAAATCATCTTCAGGATCATCACCTGCTTCACCATCAGGTATCATATCCAGACCAATATCTTCATTAACCGTGCCATACTGGTCCAGGGAACCGTCTGCGAAACCGCCATTAGCGCCATCTTCAGTGTTCAAAACACCTTCTCCCCCAAAATCCGTATAAAAATCTTCACTGATGTCCCCCAGGTTAACATGCATCACAATGGGTTTGGCATTCTGAGTAAGGCTATCTACGCGGACCAGTATTTCAATATATTTTTTATTGGAAAAATCCACCTGATTTCCCACGTATTTCATCAGACCACCCCAGTAACGGTTTATCATACCGGGCTGATAGAGATCAGGGGGATCAAGACGGATTGCCAGAACGGGTATTTCCTCGTTTTCTTCTTCCGTGGTCAATGATTCGGGATTATAGACATCTTTTCGGTAGATATTTTGCGCGTTAAACCAGTTGGGGCGTGCCCTGGCATAATCTGTGTTGTATGGTTTGGATGCAGGAGACCAGCCGGATCGTACCACACCCAGCGGGTAACTATCCAGAATTGCTTCCATATCATCAATATATGCTTCTTCAGGATTGCCGGAATTACCGTAAATCCTGGGAATACTCATTGCCATCTCGCCATTAATACTCAGCCTTGATTCTTCATCTGTATTAATTAGTGGCAGCCAGTCCAAAGCCCTGGTAAGATAAGGCAGTTCATATTCCATTCTACCGTCAATATCGCTGAGAATGAGAGTCATATTTTCACTGCCAATCTTGGGATGATCATCTTTCACTTTCTCGTTATGATAGATGAACGTTCCTCCTACAGACACATTATCGTTAATTTCCCAGTCTGCTCTAATTCCTGCCAGAGTTGTATTATCAACGGCAAAGAGCTGTTTATAATCATAAGTGATGTTAAGTATAGCTTCAGCATCGCGTGCTTCATCGGTAAGGAAGGAGATCATCCCAAAATCGTAATCCACTATATAGTCAACGTTTTCCTTCAAATCTTTCTTTGTAGCGCCTTCTCCAAGAGTGATTTTCACACTTCCCGGCAGGATATTCATCACTCCCAGAGATACCTGATCTCTACCTGACTTGCCTTTGACTGAAATATGCATAATAATATCATCCGGTAATATGGAAACGGGTTCTTTTTCATAGACAATGGCATCCCCAAGAGCTGAGAAAGGTTCCAGAAATGCAAAAGTTACTAAGGCAGCAGCCAGAGATACTGTTTCATCTTCACCATTAACGATACCATCACCATTTGTATCCAGTCTCAGGTAATCATTATATGTTTCCGCATATCCGGCTCCGATTTCAGGAGGACAGTTCAGAGTCTGGGTACCATCAGAAGCAGTAACGTCAAATACATAAAGCTCAAATCCTTCACTCTGGTAACCCTCATTGATTTTGTAAATATTACGTGCTTCCAGTTTCCAGTACTCCGGTTCATCGTCTATACTCTGGTTAGATCTTTTCAGCACTTTAACATTGAGATGGTCATTTTCCAGGTCGTAATTTCCAACTTCCACTCCGTCATTCTGCTCGTAAGTAACGGCAATGACCTGCTGCGTAGTAATACTCCGGTTAATGTAAAGCAGTCCCATATCATAATTAAATGTGAAATCGGAACCTTCAATCAGTTCCATAAAACTATATACAGTAGTATCGTCTGAATCAAAAAGATTGGTTCCTTCCGTTGTGATATCCTGATTATTAGGAGTGTTATCATCAAAATATACTTTCAGGGTACCCGGTTTGGGCAGAATATCGTCAGACCCATAAGCCATTCTCCATTTCCCGGCATCGGTGCGGATGGCATTACCTGAATAAGTTGGCGGGTAGTTTGTGCCATATTGTGCATCTCCCAGGGGATCTCCATAAAGGAGATATAAGCTGGCAGGATCTGTGATAAAATAGAAACGCCTGATGTCGTAATCTTCACTTGCTTTGGACAGGGAATCATTTCTGGTTGTACCTTCCCATTTCTGGGTTTCCTTCTTGGCTTCGTCTTTTCCAAGAATAACGGTCATATTCATATCTCCGATTTCCAGGTCGCTCTTTATACCGAACAAGCCTTCGGAAGAAGCCGTATAACTGATATATTGTGAACCGGAAAGCGCCAGTGAGATGTTACCGGCTTCGATACTCTTGATGATTTCGTCTTCGGTGCCTTCATAGCTGATCTCAACCGTACTGGGATTGGAGATTATCTCATCACCGGTAGTTGAGCGATGGTTCACGTTCACGTGGATTTTCTCACCGATAGTTCCTTTCAGACGCAGGTTTAGCTCCTGCTTCATATTCAGATCAAAGTCAATCTTATCTCCCTTTTCATCACCGGCAGAATTGCGTTTGCTGCTGCTGCCGCCGATAGTGATCTTTTCACTGCCGTCCAGACTCAGTTTTCCTGCCTGTTTACCGAGAACACTTCTTACCACGCGGGATTTTTTTGCTGCTTCCGGTAATTTGAAAGTCAATTCGCCAATCAAGCCCTGCTTGGTTGTACGCTCCCTTTCAGCCAGCAGTTCCAGGTTGCGTTTTTTGAGTCCTTCCCGGAAAAGACGGCGATAATGCTGCAGATAGAAATTATCCATACTCATAATAACAGGAGGATATATATCTTCGATAAAACCAGATATGAGCTGCAGACGCATCTGCCGCTTTTCATAATCCAGAGTAAGTTGCGTGCGCAATTCCTGATCGCGGAATACTATGGCATTATTGCGAAACGCGCTCATTCCCGGTGGAATTTTATACAGGTCAATTTTACCGTTTTCTAGGCGTGGAAATCCCTTGAAATAGTATTTAACTGGAAATGATGCAGCTTTCAGCAATCCTGCTGAGAGCAGCATAAAAAGCAGCAGCCAGTATATTAATCCCCGACGATACAGCTTCAGACGAATTCTTGCTCTTTTCAACTATTCAGCACCTTTGTCCATTTTTCAGTTTTCTTTCTTAACCTTTGCCGGTTCCAGATTGCGGAATACCAACTTTACAGGATAGTCAGCTCACTTATCAAATTCAAGCCATCTAAAGTTAAAGTCTCGTCCACAACATCAATGAACCTGGTAAATCTCGAAACCAGTTTAGCAATTCCGCCAGTCGCTACCACCTTTATTGGATTTAATGTGCTGAATTCCTCCCGGATCTGGGAGATGAACCCATCTATCATTAGAGCATGCCCTCTCAAAATACCCGATAACATAGCCTCCCGGGTATTCTTACCGAGCAGGGGCATTTCATCAGAAAGCTCAATTCCTGTCAACTGTGCTGCTTTTTTTATCAGACTATCAGCAGATGTTACCAGCCCCGGGCTGATCACCGTGCCATAAAAATAACCATCTGCACCCACTAGTTGCAGCGTGGTTGCTGAGCCTAGATCACAGACAATACAGTTGCATTTATATTTTTCTTTTGCCGCAAAAGCGTCCACTATCAAGTCAGCACCTATGTAGGAAGGATCGGGAGTCGGATAGGTTATTCCCAGGGGAAGCTCACAGGTAACGTTGATAAAATCACAGTTCAGATATTTTTCAGCAAGCTGACGAAAGACTCCCGTCAGCCGGGGAACAACACAGGATAATGCCACTATGGAAGTTTTTTTTAGATCATAACCCTTAGAAGTGCATAATGAATTAAGAAGGCTCCAGTATTCGTCAACCGTGCGCTCGCTGTCACTTTGCAGACGCCATAAGCTCACGATTGCCGATTCCAGATAAAAACCAACTACCGTATGCGTGTTTCCAACATCTATTAAAAGCTTTCCTGTTTTCATATATGTAATTAATTTATCACCTGTTTTTATAGTCAAGAAAGATATATTCCTGCCCTCTTCCGTATCCAGGTTCTCGGTTTTCGTCCCATTCACTGTTCACTGTTCACTTATTCCTTCACACTTCTCTTTATTTTTCTCTTTCGCACTTTCACACTTTCACACTTTCGCATTTTCATCGATTCCCCACTCCGTTCCCTGGGGAGTATCCTTCAGGTTAATGCCCAATTCTTTCAGGTCATTTCGTATTTTATCAGCCCATTGCCAGTTCTTTTCTTTTTTAAAGTCCTGACGGTAAGTAAGCAGCAATTCTATGAGACTGGCAGTTTTGCCGGAAATATCTTCACCGGCAGAGAGCTTTTCTGCCAGGTTACGGAAAAAGCCGAGTACTGAGCCCAGCTCCACCAGCAGACGGGCAAAGCGCAGACGGTCTTCCTCAGAATTATCTTTATTACGGGCTTCTTTTCCTGCCTCGAAAAGCAGGGCAATTGCACGGGCAGTATTAAAATCATCATCCATCACGTCAAGGAACTGCTCTTTCAGTTTCTGCTGGGCTTCCGAATATTCCGGTAAATCCTGCTGATTCAAATAATCCACGTCCTTTAAAGCGCTGTAAAGCGTCTTAACTGCTGCCAGACTCTGCTGGATAATTTCCTCATTGAAGTCGATGGGACTACGGTAATGCTTGGATAAAAAGAAATAACGGATTGCTTCCGCCGGATATTTCTGAAGAACATCTCGCGCAATGAAAAAATTACCAGCACTTTTGGACATCTTTTCACCCTCAATATTCAAAAAACCGTTGTGCAGCCAGTAATTCACAGTAGGATGACCGCAATAGGCTTCACCCTGAGCAATTTCATTTTCGTGATGCGGAAATACCAGGTCATTGCCACCTCCGTGAATATCAAAAGTTTCGCCCAGCAGGTCACGGCTCATGACCACGCATTCGGTATGCCAGCCGGGACGACCTTCCCCCCAGGGACTTTGCCATTTCGGTTCACCCGGTTTGGCTTTTTTCCAGAGAGTGAAATCGAAAGGATAGCGTTTCTGTTCATTTTCTTCCACACGGGCGCCCACTTTCAGGTCCACCAGTTTTTTCCCGCTGAGCTTGCCATAAGCGGCAAATTTCTCAACTGCAAAATAAACGTCACCTTCTGCTTCATAGGCATATCCCTTTTCTTCCAACGCTCTGATGAAATTTATCATCTGCGAAATATATTGCGTTGCCCGTGGCTGATAATCCGGTGGATTAACGTCCAGTTTATCGAGGTCTTCCAGAAAAGCGGTAATGTATTTGCGGGTGACTTCATCAGTGGGAATGCCTTCGGTAATGGATTGCGCAATGATCTTATCGTCAATATCGGTTATATTCTGAGCATAAGAAACCTCATAACCCCGGAATTGAAAATAACGTCGGATAACGTCAAAAACCACAAGATTACGGGCATTGCCGATATGGAAATAGTTATATACGGTGGGACCACAATTATACATCTTCACTTTCCCTGCTTCCACAGGGATAAATTCCTCTTTCTGGCGCGATAGTGTGTTATAGATTTTCATGGTCACTCCTTTAATTTAATTTGTGTTCAAAAATCTGATAATATGAATAGGGTCAAGGAATATGTTCTTAAAACCGTGATGTATATTCTTGTGAATCGGTACCGCTTGTCCGGGGTGGAGGGTACCGACAGTCCGGACAAGCGGTACCGAAAAAGATTACTATTCGCTTAAATGTTTCTCCAATCCATATATTTCTCTCATTGAAATATCTCTTGAT
>JAIPGO010000109.1 GCA_021736135.1 Candidatus Cloacimonadota bacterium | reverse complement strand
TTTTATATGGTGATGCTTATTTTGGAGATGGTTTAATCGCTGATGATATTTGCGTACCAAGTTATCCCATGCCAGTACCGCCTATGGGAGAAGATGATCCCTGTAAAGGTTACGATGTTTATTTCAGCCAGTTAACTGAGCAAAACGATGTTTATGATATTTATCCTGAAATTTTAATTGGCAGGATACCGGCAGATAGCACAGCAAATGTTATCAATTCGAGTATAAAGTTACGCAATTATGAACCAATAAATGTAACAACAGGATACAATGGCTGGAAGGACAGATATACGTTTATTAATTCAGCATATCCAAGTTATGCAGATGACGCGTATGAATTGATATTACCGTTATTACCATATGCTTCCGAAAAGAGTCTATTGACTAATGAAACTTATAATTATGCTTCAGGAGTATTATTCACCGATATTCAACCGGGTAACGAGATTGATGTGAGTGGTGCATTTTCTGAAGGTAATGCCTTTATCACCTATTTTGGTCATGGCTTTTATCCTGGCTGGGATCTTTTTCACGATATTTATGAAACTGAATGGCAATATGGAGATATACCGACAGTTGGGGGATTACCTTTTCTATTAAGTGGATCATGCAATACGGGTAATTTTGAATCCTATGATGACGGATATACGGAAAAAACCTTATGCGCTAATTCAGTGAATGGCTGTATTGCACATATAGGAGCTTCAGAACCATCTAATGGTTCTGATTGGGAGGAATTTTTTTATCATATATTTAACGGGAAAAGATTGTCTTTAACCTCAACTGGTGAATTATTACTATTTGCGAAATTAATGAGTTCAAACAGAGGTCCAATTGACTATTATAATTTATTTTCAGATCCGGCATTAAATTTTTTTCTGGATTCAGAAAATATAAATTATGTTGATTTTTTTTGCAATCCATTGGAAATAGCCTTTGAAAACATTAACAACCAAAGCTTGCGTATAACAGCAGGTATAGATAATCTTAGCGGGATTACATATCCATACGATATTGAAGTTAAGTGTATTTTGTCAAATGAATTTCTTTCCGAGAATTATGAACAGGATATTATTATCAGTCAGATTGGGGGTGGAGATCATGAAAGTGCGATATTTAATTTTGATATAAGTAATTTTTATCCATCGGAATATGTTGCAAGTATTATTGTAGATTCTTTTCAATTGATTGATGAAAGAAATGAATTTAATAATGAAGCATCTAAAAGTTACGATTTATATAAAGAATTAGATAACTTTCCAATTACTATTGATAACGATGAATACCGACAACTTAATTCACCCCTATTTTGGGATAATTCAATTTTAACAACTGGAAAGAAGATCGATTGTAGCGGAAATGTTATCTGGGACAGTAATATAGATACAGAGAGTATATTCATGCCATTATTTCACGAACTTGATCAAACCTATTACTATATAACTATAAATAGTGATGATGAGTATATGAATGATATTTCATTAATTAACGGTTCTGATGGATCACTTGTTTCATCATATAACCAACCAGATGTATATAAAATAGATAATTATCTCACTGATGATATCAATAATGACGGAATTGATGAGATAATTGTTACATATCATAATCCGAATGACCTGGACAATACTGGTATGTTAATCTTTGATAATAACTTAATCCTTCAACAAACAATCATGACTCCTGATTTGCTTATTAGTGATATAGCTACAGGTGACAGTAATGGAAATGGATTAAATGAAATATTCGTAACTTTTTTTTATTCTCAAAATCTCATAAGGAAATATGAGTATGATAATGTAGAACTTGAATTAAGTATGATTGATGAAAGAATCTTAACTAATCTTGCCTTAAATTTGAATTTATTTGACTATTCAGATAATGGTGCATTAGATTGTCTCATTTACTCCAGTTCAAAAATAACTATACTCGATGCGCAAGATTTAGAGTCTGGAAATATTGTGACATTTAATCTGGCAGGTTATTTATACGCTACTGCTATTGGAGATATTGATAATGACGGTGATTGCGAGAATGTTTACATTCTAACTGATGGAACGGTGCATGTAATAGATTCTGGCGTTGACTA
The DNA here is from genome assembly GCA_021736135.1 of Candidatus Cloacimonadota bacterium. Lineage (GTDB taxonomy): Bacteria > Cloacimonadota > Cloacimonadia > Cloacimonadales > TCS61 > JAIPGO01. The sequence goes on along the minus strand of JAIPGO010000109.1, from coordinate 12,240 downwards.
CATTCTTTTTTCAATTCCAACTGACCCTACGAGGTTAGTTAATAAGTATGATGGTTTAACTTTATTGGATTTAAATGAAGACCAGCTTTTGGACGTAATCTTGAATACAGGAGAGACCATTTTAGCATTTCAGCAAAATGGTGATCCTTTATTTGAATTTCCTTCTGAAAACAGTCTTTCTAATTCGCTAATTAAAGATATTGATAATGACAATGATGTTGATATTATTTATTCTCTATTATGTGATAATTTCGGAAGTTATACATCATCAACTTTGATGGTGTCAGATATTAACCCTGATGTAAGTAATCATGGGAATCTTTATCCAAAGATGAATGAATTCCATAATAATCGCTATTCACAACCAGTCAGTGGCGTATTAATCGGAGATACGGATTTTTACTGGAGTGGTTCGATAACCCTTTCGGGTGAAGTAATCTTGCCTGTGTTAAGTTCATTAACAATTCAACCCGGAACAATCATCAAAGCAAGAGAGAACAGCAAGCTTACCTGCTATGGAGATTTTTACATTAACGGAACTGAAAACCAGCCCGTAATTTTTGAAGCAGCTATATATGAAGCTTCACAAAACTATTGGCAAGGATTAGATTTTCCTGTGAGTAATAATGATGTTGTAATCAATAATCTGGAAATATGTGGTGTCACTATTCATTCTATAAGAGATTTGGAGATAACTGGAGGAAAGTTTATAAATACTTCCCTGATACAAGAAAAAAAGAATCTTCATTTGACTAATGTGGAATTTGATAATTCTCCAATCAACGTTAGTTTATATGCAACCCCAAACATGGAAACAGTCTGTATAGAAAATTGTCATATAGCTAATGCCATTGGTTATGCAGGGATTGAAATAACAGGATATCCCAACTTCAATATTACCGGGAATGTGATTGAAGGCTGCCAATCAGGTATAAAAATCTGGGAATCTGGTTCTGGCATTGTTAACACAATATCAAATAATATCATACGCAATAACACTCAAGAATATGGACTTTTTGCCTATCATTCCTTTATTGATATTTTGGGGTATAATACTATAGAAAACAATAAAGTGGGTATTTTCATAGTAAATAACAGCAATTTTAATCTTATCGGATCAGAAAACTATCCACTTCAGGTAGTCAGGAATAATATCCAGAATGAGATAAGGTTTCATTATGACAGCCGACCTGGACAATTTTACTATAATAATATCTATGATACAAACCATGATTACAGTTATGTAAAATGCGAAAGGATTCCTTCACTTGTAACGTCCATTGGTGTAAAAAACAATTACTGGGGAACTACTTTTAATCCCAACACTGATTTAAGTCCGACATCCTTGTTTATTTATCTGCCTGTATGGGATCCGGGAGTACCCAAAGATTCTGAAAGCGGTTCACCGGAAACAATGTTCCTTTCTGCCCAGCAGTCAGTTGTAGATGAAGAATATGAAGAGGCAGAACAAGCTTTTAAGCAGATTATTACTTTATATCCTGAATCGGAATTTGCTAAAATAGCAGCCAAGGAACTATTAGCGCTAAAAGTAAAATATGATCAGGATTTTCTGGAATTAAAACTGTATTATCAAGCTGAACCTAATATGCAATATGATAATGAAATGATAAAACTTTCCTCATATTTGATCAATTGTTGCAGTATAAAGCTTGAGGAATATCAGGAGGCAATTACCTGGTTCGAAGAGATCATCCAGAATCCGCCATCAACAGTAGATTCGGTTTTTGCTGTGATTGATGCAGGATACACTTACATGGTAATGGAAAACACAGGACGGTCAGACTATACTGGTCAGATTAAAGAACTTAAACCAAAATCTTCAAAACAATATAGTGTGATAAGAGATAACTTATTAAAGCAGTTATTCAGGAATAATGAACCAGACAATGATATCCCTGAGATCACAGAAGCTGCATTATATAGCAATTATCCAAATCCATTTAATCCGATGACAACCATATCTTTTGCATTGCCGGAAGAAAGTGAAGTCAGCATTTCCATCTATAACATAAAAGGGCAAAAAGTAAAAGTTCTGGTTGATGATATTATGGAAAAGGGACAACATAAAATAGTCTGGGACGGGTTAAACGCTTCCGGCAGGCAAGTAGCCAGTGGGGTATATCTTTATAATATGCAAACAAAGGATTATTCATCGACGAAAAAGATGCTTATGATCAAATAGCCTTAAGTCAGATTAGAAAGAAACGATAAGAAAAGACTCCAATCGGAGTCTTTTCTATATAAATAATGAGAGTTTCTTTATCTTGTTAAAGAGAATTTATAATTATCTAAAGTCATTTTATTTGCTACATAGAAGGGGATTGTGTATCTTGATAATATTTCCTTTTTCGGATGTAGCATACCAGATAACTTGCGGTTTTCAAAAGATATCCGGAGGTAGAAAATGAGAGTACGACTGCTAAAAGGTGCGAAGGTTTTAAGAGGTAAGAACGGAGGATTTGTGTTTTATGGATTTTATGGAATGGATGGATTATGTTATATGAAAACTATACTACTTTAACATACCATAAACTGAAATTTGCAGAGACCACGATAGCTATTACATAAACTACCTGGAAAAGCAGAAAACCAAATTTTAAAAAACCTGAAGACCTATACGGAAGCCTGTATCCCTACAAAAAAAACTGATCACAAAGTTAATACGAGCACTTTGCTTGTGAAATGATGTTTTGCATTTAAGAAGGGGGATTAATATTATTTGCTGAGGTGAAGTTGTGAGAAGGCTTCTTCAATTTTGAATTATGGTAGCTTCACTTCGTTCAGCGGGATTGAAGTCGTATTCATTCCCCATGCTGCGCACTGGTGAACGTCCACTTGCCTGGTGGCTGGCTGGTAAAAAGAGTTTTTTAACCACGGACAGCACTGATGAGGAAGAACATTGATTCTAATCTGGTTGTTATCTTTTTAATTTCCGTGTGATCAGTGTGGTCAGTGGTTTAAATTGGCTTTGCAGGGGCGAAGTGGTAATCGGTGATCAGTAATGGAACTTCGAACTATCAGTCAGTCAGTTGCACAGTCGAATCTCGGGTTTCGGATCTCGATAAAAAGAGCCGAGTTGGGGCTCTGCGTTCCGGGAATTCTGTTCACGAATCACGAATAACGAGTCACGAGTCACGATTCACTGATTCGTGTTTATTCCAGGTCAAATTTTTTGATGCGGCGATCCAGTGCCTGACGGGTGATATTGAGCAGGGTTGCAGCTTTGGATTTGTTATTATCGGCTTTTTCCAGAGCGGTAATAACCATTTTCTTTTCCATGTTTTCCAGATCAAGATCATTATCCTCAATAGGTATAAAATTCTGGGCGGAATTAGCAAAGCGGAATTTAAGGTCGGGAAAGCAAGCAAGCGAAATTGTTTCGGCATCAGTGAGGATCACGGCTTTTTCGATAAAGTTCTTTAATTCTCTGATGTTGCCGGGAAAATCGTAATCAAGCAGCAGTGAGATCACATCCTGATCTATGGCAGTGATTTTCTTCTTCAGGCGGAGGGCGATTTTTTTGGTATAATGCTCAATCAGGAGAGGGATATCATCTTTTCTTTCGCGCAGAGGTGGAATATTAATTTCAAATGTATTTAACCTGTGATAAAGATCAAGCCGGAAGCCCTTTTCCGTGAGCAGTTTCTGGATATCCTGGTTCGTGGCGGAAATCACGCGTACATCCACGGGTATTTCTTTATGGGTGCCGACTCGTGAGATTTTGCGGTCTTCCAGCACCCGCAGTAGTTTACCCTGCAATTCGACTTTCATATCGCCTATTTCATCGAGGAAAAGAGTACCCTTATCGGCAATTTCAAACATTCCGGCGCGATTATCTTCAGCACCCGTGAAGGCACCTTTTTTATGACCGAAAAACTCGCTTTCAAAAAGCGATTCCGGAATGGCGGAGCAATTCACGGCATAAAAATAATTATCCCGACGCGGACTGAAAGAATGCAAACCACGCGCAATAAGTTCCTTTCCGGTACCGCTTTCACCGGTAATGATCACGGGCGTGTCTTCATATTGGGCAACGCGTTTCATTAAACTAACAATATCCAGCATCTGGCGGCTTTTTCCGATGATCTCATAGCCGATACTGTCCTGCAGTTCCTGAGAAACCAGCGAATAGTTAAATTCCACTTTCTGCAAACGGTTTTCGGTGGAGCGCAGTTTCAGGTGTGTTTTCACGCGAGCCAGCAGTTCAGGGTGCTTGAAAGGCTTACCCACGTAATCCACAGCGCCGAGTTCAAAACCCCTGATCACGTCTTCCGTATCGGTTTTACTGGTGAGGAAAATAACAGGGATATCGGCAGTTTGAGGAGATTCCTTAAGCCTGCGACAGACTTCGAATCCATCCATTTCCGGCATCATAATATCCAGCAGGATCAGGTCAGGACGAGTATTCTGCACCAGGTGCAAAGCGAGTTCACCTTGATTGGCGACGATTACTTCATATCCTTCCGTTTCCAGTTTTCGGGATAGTATTTTCAGATTTATCGGCTCATCATCAATGATCAGGATGCTCTGTTTTGTTTTATCAGTAAATTTCTGATTTTTCATTATTCCTTACCTTTTCTGTTTTTCTGGGCAATAGCGTCTGATGCCTTTTGCAGAATCTGCAGCAGGATTTTCTTTTCAAAGGGCTTGGTGAGAAAGGCATCGCTTTCCCGGTTTAAATACTCATACTCAGGATGATCGGAAACATACGCCGTGATCACAACCACGTATAGTCCCTGCAGTTTCGCATTGCTGCGAATAAATTTCAGAGTCTCAATCCCATTCAGAACTGGCATCTGGATGTCAAGAAAAAGCAGGTCATAATGATTCTCTTTCAGTTTATCCAGGGCTTCATTTCCATTGCCAGTCAGATCGCAGTCCAGTTCAAAATGTCGCAGGAAATCACGCAATACTGCTTGATTGATGGCATTATCTTCTGCAATGAGAATCTTCATCTCTGAAAGGTTTGCCAGAACTTTACCCGGAAGCCTGGTTTGTGACTTAATTCCCAGCTTTTTTCGTGGCAGCAGCCAGACAATTTCATTAATGGCAGAAATCTCGCGCTGGATAACATTTGGTTGCGGATTTTTCTTACGCATCTCATTGAGCAGGATACTGGCCCGGTTACTAACTTCAAAGATGCAGGTCTGTCCCGTAAATCCTTTCAGACTGTGAGCTATTTCCTCAATCTGGGAATAATCATTATTTATCAGAGCCAGGTTTAAGTAATAATTACGATCATAAAGCCTCAGTAATGCTTCATTTAAAACCTCTTCCAGACCGGGATTTTCCTGTTCAAAACTCAGTTTCCATTTGCTGATCAGTTTCTTGCCCAGGATTTCTATCTGTTCGCTGATACTGTTGATAATATTTATGAAATCCGCGGCTTTTAGATTATTCTCCAGGTATTTGCCAGGTATCTCTAAAAGTTGTGAATTATAATAATTTCTGGTGATGAGAAAAAAGAGGCGTGAATTTCTCTGAGAATAGAATATCTTGGGTTTAAAACTTATTAAACTGTTTATAGTTAAATCATTTAAAAAATCTGAATATTGTTCCTTATAACTTTCCTGTGGGAGAAGAATATAATCGGTGGCAGGGAATTCTACCGGTATAACACCCTGCCTGAAATCATGCCAGCAGGCATCAAAATTTACTTTTTTTACCCAGTCCTGCATAAATTCCTTTTGCATATCATCAGCATAGATTATACCCAGAGTGCGGTCCGGATAATGATTAGCGCTGCCGGATTCAGATTTATCCATCTGCCAGCGACTCACCTGCAGCGGGATAGTAACTTTGAATCTGGAACCAACATCAGGTTCGCTTTCTACCGTAATTTTTCCTTGCATCAGGTTAACCAGGCTTTTACTTATGGCCAGCCCTAGTCCCGTACCGCTCTGACTGCTGATTTCAGATGAATTCACCTGTTCAAAGGCATTAAAGATATGCCCTATTTTATCTGCCGGAATGCCAATTCCGGTATCAATGATACTGAACATAGCAATCCCGTTTTCATAACCGTATTCCAGGGTGACAGAACCTTTTTCAGTAAACTTGATGGCGTTATTCATCAGATTGATGAGAACCTGGTTCAGTCGGAATTCGTCACCTGTAACCATTTCCGGCACTATGCCTACAGGCTTGATATTAAGATCAAGATTTTTGTCGCCACTTTTAACCAGCATCATATAGTAAAGAGTCTGGATCAGATTATCAAGAGAAAATTCTTTTTTTTCTATGTTGATCTTGCCTGCTTCCAGTTTGGAGAAATCAAGAATACTGTTGATCAGGGTCAGCAGATGCTTGCCGCTTTGTCTGATCATATTCAGTTTTTCCCGTTTAACGGGATCGGTCTCATCTTCAAAGAGCAGTTCGGAAAAGCCAATGATAGAATTAAGAGGTGTCCGTATTTCATGGCTCATATTTGCCAGAAAGGAACTGCGCATTCTCATCGCCCGTTGTGCCTGTCTCGCCGTTATTTCCGCATTGTTCTGCTGAATGGAAAAATTGATGGATTTGATCAGTAGCCGGCTGTCCAGCGTGCTAAGATCAAGATAGTCCAGTGCTCCAGCCGCCAGCAGGATTTCACTACGGGCTTTGTTATAATAATCATCAATGATCAGAACTGGTACATTGGCTGTTTTCTGCAGGAAAGAGATGATCTCTTTATCCTCCAGAATACTGTGACAGATGATCACGATGTTAAATTGATGTGCTTTCAGTGCGCGGCTGCCGCGAACAATGCTGCTGCAGCTTTCTACTGAAATCCGTTGAGAGCCAAAACCGATCATACTTTCCAGAGCAGTACGGTTGGCGTTATTTCTTGTCAGTAATAATACTTTGATCTCATTAAGAAATTGAATTTTACTGCCTGACATTAATTCTCTGCCCTCCCAGTTTTCTCAGGACTGAATATTTCACAAAATGAAATGATGTCAACAGGTAAAATATTTTGCCAGACATCCCCCCGAAATTATTAAATATCCCGCCTTTTGTGAAGTTTCATTTCCCTGAAAGGGATATATTCGTATAGCGTAAGGTTGGTTGGGTACTCCGAGATTACCTTATGAATGATGCATACACCCCCACCCCATCGGCGCGCAGCGCCGATGGGGTGGGGGTGGGGCTCATTTTTTACATAAGGTAGCCCGTTCTGTGCAACCTTACGCTAAACAAATTTATCCCGTACCGGGAATTATAAGAGATAAATCCTAAATATTACTCTATAAAATAAGAAGTTACTCCAAATCATGTATAATAAAATGGGGGTATACCAGGTAAAATATTCTACCGGAAAGTCAGCTCTAAACTCGCTTGATTTCTTTGCTGCAGATAAATATTCACTAATATGGAAAAAAAACTTGAATAAAAAGGGGGGTTTACGGAGTTTGTTCTAATCGATAGAAATAATAGTGTTCAGTGATATTTGGAGGAATATAAGATGTTTGAACAGATGCGTAGAAATGCAAAAGCTATCTTCTGGGTGGTAGCTATAGTCTTCATTGTAAGTATGGGTATTGGTGGTATTGCCGGGATATTCACTCCCCAGCCCTTTCTGGCAAAAATAGCAGATCAGAAGATCACATATACTCAATATAAGGACATGTTGCAGCGTGCTTACGGCAAATATGCCGAAGAGAATCCTGACAAGGAAATTGATGATGCAGCAATGACTCAGATCAATAATGATACTTTCAAGCAGTTGAAAGATGAGATCCTGCTTGCCGAACAGATCACAAAGTATAAGATCAAGGTTACCGATAACGACATTCTGGAGAAATTCCATAATCCCGGAGACGATATCAAGCAGATACCTGATTTTCAGACCGATGGTGTTTTTGATAATCAGAAATATGAGGATGCCCTCATGAATAATGATCAGTTTGCGCAATACCTGGAAGCGAACTACCGTAATTCACTACCCTACGAAAAACTGTATAGCCGGATTAAAAGTGAAGTTGTGGTTTCCATGGATGACGTGAAAGATGATTATATTAAAAAGAACAACAAAGCCGATGCCAGAGTCATCTTCTTCGATCCTAAAAAGGTCGAAAACGTGGAAGCAACCGATGAAGAACTGCAGGTATACTATGATGAGCATAAGGAAGATTACAAAAGAGACCCTGCCCGTAAATACAAGTATGTTAAAATCACTCTGGAAGCTTCCGAAGCTGACATCAACACGGCTAAAAACAGAATTGATGAAGTTTCTAAACAGGTAACCCTGGGAAACTTTGCTGAACTCGCCGAGGAATATTCCGAAGATACATCTGCTGCCGACGGTGGTGATCTTGGCTGGTTCGGGCATGGCAAGATGGTGAAAGAATTCGATGAAATGGTCTTCAAAATGGGAGTTAACACCATATCCAAGCCCTTGAAAAGCCAGTTTGGCTGGCATATTATCTACAAGCGTGAAACAAGAAAAACCGAAGCCGGAGATGATGAAGTTCTGGCAAGTCATATTCTCATCAAAGCTGAACCCAGCCAGGAAACAAAAGATAAGCTTTCTTTCGTTGCTTATGATCTTTTCGACCTTTCAGAAAAAGTCGGTATCGATTCCGCTGCTGCCTCCATGAAATATGAAGCAAAAGAAACACGCGAATTCTTCGCAGATGCCACTTTCATTAGCGGCATTGGTAAAGATCCTGCGTTAGTGGAATTTGCCTTTAAAAATAAAGTTGGCAAAATGCCTGATCCCGTTCTGCAGCAGGATGGCGGATACATCGTTGCACAAATTTCCTATAAGGTCGGGGAACATTATCAGGATTTCGAGGAAGTGAAAGCTCGCATCAAACGAACTGTGGAAACAGAGAAGAAAACGGCTATAGTTACTGCTCGTGCCGATTCATTTGCTGCTGCTTACCCGCCCGCTGAATACCTGGAAAAAGCAGAAGCTGCCGGCTGGGAAATAGTTGATGCCAAAGAAGTTACTATTGATAAAAGCCTGCCCAAAGTTCGCCTCGTGGAAGCACTTAATGAAGCAATACTAGCTCTTGAACCGGAACAGTATACCGGTCTTATTAAAAATGATAACGGTGCCTACATCGCCTACGTTACAGCCAGAACAAATCCTGATATGGCAAAATTCGAGGAAGAAAAGGAGTCACTGTTAAATACGCTTCAGGAATCAAAGGAAAATGAGCATCTCAACGAATGGTACCGTGATATGATAGATAAGGCGGAAGTTATTGACAACCGTCACATCTATTTCCCTAATATCTAAATATAAAAGATTATAAAGTATAACGGGTATCTTCGGATACCCGTTTTTTTTTTGGAGTACATTGACAGTGTCAATGTGAGAAAACGCAGTTTTCTGAAGAACCTGGCACCGGTTTTAAATCCCGGAGAAAAAGTCTCTCTCGCCTGCGGCTCGAAGCATTGACACTGTCAATGTACTCCAAAATCTCTCGCCTGCGGCTCGAAGCATCGACAGTGTCAATGTACTCCAAAATCTCTCGCCTGCGGCTCGAAGCATTAGCGGGAGCTAATGCACTCCAAAAAAAAACTTGCCTATAATTCAGGATTTTAGGGAATTGCAAAAAGCTTTCGGGGTAATATGATGAGGTGTCGTAATTTATTTATTTTGATTTTTATATTATGTGCTGTTTCACTATCTGCAGCTACTGAATATTATTTGCAGATCGAACCCGTCTCACGCCAGCAACTGGAGAAACTCACCCGCCTGGTTTCCATACATAAAATTGAAGGCAGCACCGTTTTTGCTTTTGCCAGTCAGAAAGAGCTCGATTTTCTCAACCAGACAGATTTCAGTTATCGTATAATCCCGGGTCCTTTCACCGGTTTCGAGACGCAGATGGCAACTACGCGCGGTCAGATGCGGGACTGGGATTATTATCCAACTTATGAAATCTACGTTGATCTGATGTATCAATTTGCTGAAAATCATCCTGAAATCTGCGAAGTTTTTTCCATCGGCAGCACCATCGAAGGCAGAGAACTACTGGTGGCTCATATAGGCGATGACCTTACTGAAGACAGCGATGAACCCGAATTTTATTATATGGGACAGATCCATGGCAATGAAATAGTGACCAACATAACGCTGCTGCACCTGATCGATGATCTGCTCAATCTCTACGGATCCGATCCGCGCATCGATCATATTATCAATGAAATCGACCTCTATATCAATCCCCTGGCAAATCCTGACGGACTTTATGCCGGTGGAAATAATACCGTAACCGGAGCTATCCGCTATAATGCCAATGGCGTTGACCTGAACAGAAATTTTCCTGATCCCGAAGATGGCATCCATCCCGATGGAAATGAAACGCAGCTGGAAAATCTGCTGCAGATAGAATTCGCCAGTCAGCATAATTTCGTGCTCAGCGCAAATTATCATGCAGGCACGGAAGTCGTGAATTATCCCTGGGATACCTGGTCAACTCTGCATGCGGATGATGACTGGTGGCAGCAGGTGAGTCACACATATGCCGATGCCGTTCAGGAAGTTGCCCCGGCAAACTATTTTAACCAGTTTAATGACGGAATCACCAATGGCTACCAGTGGTACACTATTTCCGGCGGTTATCAGGATTACATGAACTGGTATCATTACGGGCGCAGCGTAACCATCGAGATCAGTGACATCATGGCGCTGCCGGCAAATCAGCTCCTCGACCATTATTACTGGAACTATAATTCCCTGCTGCTATTAATGGAAGAAAGCCTTTATGGCATTAAAGGTTATGTTACAGATTCCGGGGGCAATCCCCTGAATGCGAAGGTCACTGTAATGCAGCATGATAATAATCACAGTGAGATTTTTTCGAATGTCAATCTGGGTGATTATCATCGTCCCATTTATGAAGGGATTTATGAATTATGTTATTCCGCCTGGGGTTTTGAACCTCAAAATATTGCCTGCGTCGCTGCTCCTTTGCACGATGTAACATACATAGATGTTTCATTACAGCCGGCTGCTATGGCAGAACTTCGCGGCACAATAACCGATACGGAAAGCGGTTTGCCCATCTTCGGTGCCTGGCTGGATTTAACCGGCACTCCTCTGCCGGAAGTGATGACGAATATTGACGGCAATTATACGATTGCAGACCTCCCTGCCGGTGAATATCAATTATTTATTCACGCTTATGGTTATAGCTGTATTCAGGAACCAGTCATTATTTCGGGAGGAACCAATTTTCAGGATTATACTTTAGCTCCATCAGCAGCTATAAGTTTCGAAAATAGCGTTTTTCCGGCTGATTATAACTTTTCGTCCACCGGTTATGCCGACTGGTTTATTAGCGATGAATCTGCCCATGAAGGCCTATATTCGGCCTGCAGCGGGGATGTTGATGATCATGAGAATACCAACCTGCTGCTGAACGTGGAACTTGTGGAAGACGGAAGCATCTCTTTCTGGAAGCGCGTTTCATCTGAAGGTAATTATGATTTCCTGCGTTTTTATATCAATAATACACTCATGGGAAGTTGGAGCGGCAACGTCAGCTGGTCAGAGCAGAATTACGAGCTAAACGCCGGAGAAAACAATTTCAAATGGGAATATACTAAAGACACCTCCGTTTCCAGTGGTGCTGATTGCGCCTGGATCGACGAAATACTAATCACCGGTCTGCCGGAAACCGGCATTATCTACGGTGATATCGATAATAACGAACTAGTGGAATCTTATGATGCTTCTCTCGTGCAGCGTTATGTTGTGGAAATGAATCCCGGTATTGCTGCGCCACTACCCTGGCAGGAATGGCGCATTATTCGCGCTGACGTCGACGCAAACGGTTATATCGAAGCTTACGATGCTTCGCTCATCCTGCAATACTACGTAGGAATCATCACCCAGTTCCCCGCCGAATAATCCCGGTCTTCCTTGGAACTCAGCAGGTTTACATAATATTTGAATAAAGATTCATAAGAAAGGATGAAATCCGTTTATTTCTGGTGGAGCGTTCGTATTATAAATTATGTTCACTTTTTCCTTAGATCAATCTAAGTTACCTTGCGAATGGTCTTCAGACCTCCGCAATGGTGACGACACTGTAGATTAATCTTTCCAGATTAATCATTAAATATCAAACTGGAAAGTTTGCTCTACATAAACGCTGAGCTTTCCTTGCGAATGGGCTTGCCTTTCCCCAATGGTGATGCAACGTAGATTAATCTTTCCAGAATAATCATTAAATATCAAACTGGAAAGTTTGATCTACATAAACGCTGAGCTTCCCTTGC
>JAIPGO010000108.1 GCA_021736135.1 Candidatus Cloacimonadota bacterium | reverse complement strand
ACAATTTAACGCAGTAATTTTGAATTATATCAAGGCGAGAAGAGCTTCAATATCCTTTGATATTAAAGCGATGAACAACGCAGATAGAATTTAAAAGAACAAGTTAAAAGTTACAGATATTTATGACGTGATGCTTATCAGCGAGAGAAACGATATCAGCATATTAAAGAAAAGAAGGACAATCAGGATAACAGCATATAAAGTTGCAAACAGGCACATTTTCAGGATGGTTTTGCCGGTGGACTGCTGGTAATAATTCTTCTGTGCAAAAAATAGATATATGGTAGTGCCGATGATCAAGATGATCAGCACAGGCTCGAAAGGAAGGATCTTATTAAATATCCGCGTGAGAAAGAAGAAAGAATGCGTATGCAGCAGGAAAACGAGGTGTTCAAAATAGAAGTATTTCAAACGGGAATACAGCAGTTTTAAAATAAGAGCAGCCAGAGGCAGCAGAAAAAACATTATTCTGGGAACGTTATTGAGAAAGGCAGCACTTATTTTTGCCTGATCAAGCTGAAATTCCTGATTCGCTATCATCATTGTGCTAACAGCCGGTTCCTCGCTGACCGTTTTCAAGGTATCATTAGTGCTGAGACTGTCACCTGCGGCTGATAACATCTCCGTTTCCACCAGATAGACGCCTTTTTTAATGTTGTTATAAAAATTATGCACTGTAAAAGTGAGGAAATAGACCATACTGATTATAAGGTATAACCGTATTGGTGAAATATAAGATTCTCTTTTCCCTTTGAAATATTCCCCGGTCAAAAATCCGGGTTTAGTGATCAGGTATTTGAGAGTAATATAAAACCGGGAATCAAGATTAAAAACATGAGAAATATATTCCCTCATCATATCTTTAAAATTAGCTTTAAATTCCCGGTTTTCCTGTCCGCAGGCAGGGCAGAACCGGTTATCGACGATTTCCCCGCAATTAGGGCAATGCCTGATCTCTTTATTATCTTCGGGCATAAAGCATCCTTCCCATCAACCTGATTTTTTCCTTGATTTAGATATATTTTACATATTTCACTGTCAATAAAATTGGTTAGTAAAACGGGAATATCATGACAGGTGAAAAAGCCTGAGCGCAGCGAAGCTACTTTCATTCATCCCTAATAAATCGGAACATAATTCATAATTCAAACTCTATCGTGCTTTTCAGCGCCCCACTTGCGAGTACACCAGCGGTGCACGTGCTCAGGGGAATATGGGACTTATAGGACTTATGGGACTTATAGACGTTCACCAATGCGAAGCTTGGGAATCAGCACTTTCTGGTCTCGGATCTCGGATTTCGTTTCTTCTCACGTCTCACTTCATCCTTCTCACTTTTTAAACAGGTTTTGCTTGACTTAGAATGTAATATACTTATTGTTTAGTTATGCAAAAAATAATAATACTTGGTGGTGGGGATTCCACGGAACGGGAAATATCTCTCATCACCTCACGTACGATACAAAAAGCATTAGCCACGAGGAACATTGCTGCTGAGATCATTGATCCGGCAGAATTTTCAAGTTGGCTGACACTGCTGTCATCTTTAGAAAAATTAGAGCCAGAAATGATTTTCTTAGGACTGCATGGTGCGGCAGGAGAAGATGGACGGCTGCAGGGAATGCTGGAATTATGCAATTTGCCGTTTACAGGTTCGGGTTCACGCGCCAGCGCTTTGGCGATGGATAAAAATGCTGCACTCTGCCTGGTAAGCAATCTGCAAATCCCGGTAGCAAAACGCCTGCTTTTACATAAAAAAGATCAAATAGAAATCCAGGAAATAAGCAATTACATTGGTTTACCATTAGTGGTGAAACCAAATTCTTTTGGTTCATCAGTAGGCATCAGCATCGTGCAGGAAAGTGACCAGCTTCAATTAGCGCTGTTAAATGCCTGGAAATATGAAGACTGGATTCTTTGTGAGAAATTTATTGCCGGCAGGGAATTAACCGTTACTATATTGGATGGCAGAGCTTTGCCTGTGGTTGAAATAAGTCCGCGTAAAGGGTGGTATGATTACACTAATAAATATACGCACGGCAATACGGAATACTTATGTCCGGCAGTATTAACAGCGGAAGAAACTGCCTTGCTGCAAGAATATGCAGAGCAGATCTTTCACCGACTGGACTGCCGGGTTTACGGGCGGATAGATTTCAGATATGATGGGAATAAGTTTTATTTTCTGGAAGTAAATACGCTTCCGGGAATGACATCATTAAGTTTAACGCCGATGGCGGCAAAAACAGCAGGTTTGGAATTACCTGATCTGCTGTTGAAAATAATCGAACTTTCTCAAAACAGATAAGGAAGAAGAATATGACTGATAGCCCTTTTAGTATTCATACCACATCTTTTGCTATTGGTCTGGCAATAGGTCTGGTTATCACCCTCTATTTTCTGATCAGCAGTAATCTACAGAAGCGTCAATTGCGTAAAGAGGTGAAGCGACAGAAGCAGATGCTGCAGGACAGGCTGGAAGTGGAATTGCAATCGACGGCAGCAATGAAAGACAAGATCAAGGATCTGGAAGAATTAAACAATAATTTACAGCAATCTCTGCAAAACCTTTCCCAAAAAGCATCGCGCGCCGAATTACAACAACTGGCAGTTTACCAGAAAGCGATAGATATTCTCACGGCTCAATCTCCGGGCTTTGGACCAGCCTGGCAGAATGCTCTGGAAAACAGCAGGCAAGAGATCGGACAATTTACCAAAGGAGTTAAACCCTTTATTCGTAATATAGTGAAAGGTGTTTTTCCGGAAGAAATTGATTAGTTAAAAAAAATGCTGGAGATATAATGTTAAAACTGGATATAAGACAGTTTTTAATAACTTTTATCGTACTGATAGCGCTGACTGTTATCAGCTATTATAACTATCTGCTATTTCATACATTAGCAGAGTTCTTCTGTATCCTGATCCTGTTTAGCGTCTTCCTTTTTACGAGAAATACGCAGCAATATATGAAGAACAATTATCTGATCTTTATCGGTATATCCTTTATATTTATTGGATTTTTTGATCTATTGCATACTTTCACTTATGGCGGATTAAGCATCCTGACAACTTATGATTTGAATTTACCCACACAGCTCTGGATAGTGGCCCGTTTGCTGCAGGCAATTGCCTTTCTGATCGCACCTTTTTTTATAACCCGCAGGCTTAATCTGAGACTTGTGTTAATCTGTGCTCATTTATTAACACTATTGCTTATAGCTTCGATTTTTATCTGGCATATATTTCCTGAATGTTTCGTAGAAGGAAGTGGATTAACTTTATTCAAGATCATCTCGGAATATTTTATTTCCTTCCTTTTGGTTCTATCCATATTCAACCTGGTGAGATTTCGGGAATTCTTTGATAAGCAGATATTATCCTTATTAGTATTTTCCATCATATTTACGATATTGTCGGAATTATCATTTACTTTTTATATAAACGTTTACGGCATACTTAATCTCATAGGACATCTTTTTAAGATCATAGCTTTCGTACTCATCTATAAGGCAATTCTGGTGGCAGGAGTAAAAAATCCTTTTCAGTTACTATTCCGTGATTTGAAGAAAACCCAGGACGAATTGCTGGAAAACCAGAGATCTCTGGAAATCAAAGTTCAGGAAGCAGTTGCGGAAGTTGAAGAGAAAAACAAAATGCTCCTGCTGCAATCGCGGCAGGCACAACTGGGAGAAATGATCTCCGGGATCACGCATCAATGGAAACAACCCTTGAACCATATTTCCATATTGACATCAGCTCTGATGGATGCCTGGGTATATGACGAATTCAGCGAGGAATTATTAAAAACAAAAGTTGATAGTATCTTAATTCAGATCAAAGAGATGAATACAATCTTAAATGATTTTATAAGTTTTTACTCCCCCCAGTCGGATGTGGGAGTATTTCTTTTAAATGAGATATTGGTACCCATTGAAGAACTGGCAGGTAACAGTCTTGCACATGCAGATATAAAACTGAACACAGCAATACCGGAAGAAATGAAAATAACCGGCAAGATGAATGAACTGCTGCAGGTTTTTCTGGTGATTATAAATAATTCGCGTGATGCCTTTTCAGACAAGGACAATGCTGGTCGTGAGATAATGATCAAAGCTTTCGAAAATGAAAAAGAGCAACAAATAATCATTTCAGATAATGCCGGGGGAATTGCGCAGGAAGTGTTGCCGCAAATATTCAATCCCTATTACACGACCAAGGGTGATAAAGGTACTGGTACGGGGCTATATCTTGCCAGGATTATTATAGAAAAACATTTTAACGGCAATATATCTGCACATAACACGGATCGGGGCGCTGAATTTATCATCAATCTCAGAAAGGAAAACTCAGAACTGATTTAATGTATCCGTTATTTTGCTGATTATACTACTGACAGTCTGGAGTTTCTCCCGGCAGTTTTCCACATTCAGTTCATTATATTCCAGAGCATCCTGCAGATTTTTAATAATGATATCCAGAGAATTAATATCATTTCTTAACTCAGTTGCTGAGATTTGAATAAACTGGCTGGAATTTTTCTGCATCGCCTTATTCACAGTGTCTGAATCATTTTGCAGCATACGTGAAACAGAATCCGCCAGGTCTTTTTCCAGTTCTCTTTTCAATCTTCTCAGTTCCGTATTACTGCTTCTGAGGCTTTCTTCCATTTTGCGCATATTTGTAACATCTCTTAGGGTAACTAAAACAGATTCTTCATTTTCCCAGACTAAAAGAGATGCTTTGGCTTCGAGATAGCAACTATCCCCATTCTTTTTTTGAGTAACAATTTCAGTAATTTTATTTGGAAATACCTTATGCTCAAAGCATTTGCCATAATCTAAAGGACAAAGATCCAGGAGCTTTCTGGCAGCGGGATTGAGAAATCTGATCTCATCAGCTTTACCCAAAACCATCATACCATCGGTATTATCATTAATTAAACTACGAAAGCGTTCTTCACTGCTTTGCAGTTCATTTTCTATCTGGTAACGTGCCAGAGCGTAACGGATTGCCTGAACTACAGTCTTACCGTCAAATTGCCCTTTCACAAGGTAATCCTGCGCTCCTTCGTTAATAGCCTGCAAACCGGTTTCTTCATCGGCAAGCCCGGTAACGATGATCACAGGTAAATCCACCTGCAGTTTCTTAAAGGCCCGAAAAGTATCAATACCACGAGTACCCACCAACCCCAGATCCATGATCACAAGAGAGAATTTATCCTGCCAGGCAGCCATCTCAGCTTCCTTCAGGGTTTTCATAGCGGTTAACCGGCATTGAAAATTCGGTGCTTCGGACAGATATGCTTCCAGCAACTCGACATCGGCACTGTCATCTTCTATCAATAAAATGGCGATTTCATCTTTTAAAGAATAATCCATATTACCTCAATCTTTTAGACTTTAGTTGGAAGTTTGACAATAGTAAACCAGAAATTTTCCACAGCCTGCAATACCTGCTGAAATTCCTCCAGACCGACGGGTTTTTTCACGTAGCAATTCGCGCCGCTGGTATAAGTTCCCACAATATCCACATCGGCGTTAGAGGTGGTCAGGATAACAACCGGTATCTTCCTGAGATCAGCATCAGCTTTGATCTCCTGCAGAGTAACGCGTCCATCTTTGCGGGGCATATTCAGATCAAGAAAAATAAGGTCAGGAGTAGGTGAATTTTTATAGTTACCGGTTTTATGAAGAAAATTCATACATTCCACGCCATCTTTCACCACATTGATATTCAGTTTCATTTTGGATACTTCCAGAACTTCGAGGGTCAGGTCAATATCACCCTGGTCATCATCAACAATTAAAATTTCAATAAGTTCAAAATTCGATTCCATCATATCTCCTTAGATTTTAATTTTCTTATTTATCGTGAAACTGAACACAGTTCCTTTTCCAGGCTCAGAATCAAACCAGATCCTGCCTTTGTGTCTTTCGATAATTTTTTTACAGACAGCCAGCCCGATACCGGTTCCTTTATATTCTTCCCTGTCGTGCAGTCTCTGAAAAATGATGAATATTTTTTCAGTATATTCTTTTTCAATACCTATGCCGTTATCGCTGACCTTAAAGAGCCAGTTGTTTCCGCGGGATTCGGCAGTGATCTTAACCAGAGGTGTTTGCGGGCAAAATTTTATGGCATTATCGATCAGGTTCTGAAATACCTGTATCATCTGCATTTCATCAGCTTTGATCACGGGAAGGTCGGAATATTCGATCCTTGCCTTTTTTTCCTGAATTGTCAGGGCAAGATTCTCCTGCACAGCGCGCAACACCTTGTTCATATCTACTTCCGTAAAAGATCTGCCTCGCGTGCCCACCCTGGAAAACTGCAACAAATCTGTGATCAACTGCTGCATACGTTTCGCTCCCTCTGTAATATAATGCATATATTTCAAGCCACGTTCATCGAGATTTTCACTATAGCGTTTTTCCAGCAGTTCCGTGAAACTGGCGATCTTGCGCAGCGGTTCCTGCAGATCATGAGAAGCAACGTAAGCAAACATCTCCAGTTCTTTATTGGTCTTCTGCAGATCATCATTTAACTTTTCAGTTTTCAATCTTGCCTCATCCACATCCTGCATAATATTCAAAGTGGCAATCTGGGCATCTTTCAAAGCCTGTGTACGCGCCGTAACACGCTTTTCCAGGTCTTCCTGGATTTCCAGAAATTCCAGTTTACGCAAGCCTGATTCACCGAGTAATGCTGAAAGCTCTGTTAAATATTCCAGTTTGGATTTCACTTCATCTTCAGAAAGGACGGAGACTTTATCTAATGCTGCCAGATATTCAGTTTCGGGAAAACCAAATTTTGCAGCCTGTTGTTTAAAAAATTCCCGGTCAGGTTCATCTGATAAAAACTGCCCGATGAACAGGTTTGCCTTATGTTCTCCCTTGATATAAATGGGCATTGCCACGTCCACTAATCCATTAAGGCAGTGATAAATATTGAATTTCTCTCCACTTCTCAGAGAATTTGCCAGAGCCGTATCGCTTTCCACACATCTGCGGCAGGCTTCTTCATTCACGCGGTGAAATTTTGTGCAGATATCCTGCCAGCCACTTGCCGTTAAAACTTCACCTGTCATACCAATAACAGCCGTGCCGGTACCGGTAGCGTGATAGAATTTATCCATCAAACGCTGAAGCTGCGGAATATCAACAATATCTTCAAAATTATAACTTATCACTTAGCACTCCCGTCATCAGCAATATCCACAAAAGAAAGGTCATAAGGTTCTTCATTTCCCAGGCTTCTGCTTAGTTCATTGATCATCTGCTTCAGCTCTATCATTCTTTTTTCCCTGCCCACGGCAATGCGGTTAAATGATTCCAGTTCGGCATTAGATTTACGCAGATTCTGTTCAATGGTTTTTAGCTGCCGAACATCCGTGCCCATCCCGATCAGGAATGAGTTTCCTTTAATATTGAACAATCTGCCGTTAAAAATATAGGGAATTCTTTCGCGGGATTTTGTATTCAGCGAAGCTTCCACTTCTGCCTCTCCTGAGGTGAAAACTTTTTGCATTGCTTCAGCAACCTTCTCTTTTTCTTCATCAATAAAAAGATCAAGCGTATTTAATTGTGCCATTTCGTCATCCGAATATCCGGTTACCTGTTTAAAGCGCTGATTCCATTTCACAAACCTGCTTCCCGTATCGATCTGATAAAAAATCCCCGGCAGACTGTCTATGGTGGACTCATAAATGGCTTTTTCGTCTATTATTGCCAGTTCGGTTTCTTTCATTTCTGTTATATCTATCGCCATTTCAAATCTTACCATTTTACCGCTTGACCAGCGGATTGCCTTATCAAAGCAGCGATACCAGCGTCTGATTTTTTCGTTAAAAAATTCCCAGGTATATGACTGCCCCGGCTGCTGATTAATAATGATATCGTTCGTGCAGAAGGGACATGGTGACTCCCTGCCCTGCAGCACCTCATAACACTTTTTCCCGGCATAGTCAGAACCGAATATCTTCTGGAAGGCATCATTTATATAGAGAAGTTCATAAGTATCCGGATCAGAGACGTAGATCACATCATCCAGTCCGTTAAACATTCTGGTCATCTGCTCCTGCTGTTCCTTCATAACTTTCTCAGCATCGCGCAGATCCGTGATATCGATGAAAGTTGCCAGGAACTCATCTTCAATGACCACACCGCCAATAATGATCGTGCGCTCCCCGCCATCTTTACAGGTAACCTGATAGCCATCGGCAGCTATTTCCACGTTTTCCCGATTTGCCCGTTCCACAGCCTGTCCCCAGTTTTCCTGGACTTTCTTTCTGTATTCTGCATCAGGATATGCTTTTTCCCACCAGTTCGTCAAATCAGGCAGATCTTCAGGTGTATAGCCAAAAAGTTCATTAAATCTTTTATTAAAATATTTTATCTCACCGGTTTTCTGGTCCACATTACATAATGGAATGGGCACAAGTTCAATAAACCTGCTGAATTTCTGTTCTGTTTTCCGGCGCTCATTTTCCAGTTTAACTCGTTCGGACACATCACGGAAAATCCCGATTGCCACAGCTTTATTCCCGATCTCAATTACATTACCGACTACTTCCACAGGGATAATATTTCCCAGCGCATCCTGCACCACAATAACTTGCGGTTTTTGAGATTTATTAACGGCTATTTCCCGGAATGTTGCGGCTATTTCTTCTCTTTTATCGGCAGGATGCAGCTCCATCTGGTTGATGCCGATGAGATCAGCTTTCGATTTTTTCATTAATTTTTCTGCTGCCATATTCACGTCAATGATCGTGCCGGTAGCTGCATCGGCAATAAAAAGGGCATCCGGTTCGGCAGCAAACAGCCTGCTGAACTTCTCCTCACTTTCCATCATTGCCGCCAGAGCTGCGCTGCGCTCACGATATAATCTGCTGAACTGAGTCAGCATAAAACCAAGAATGAAAACATAGGATGTAAGCCGCAGAAAATGCCAGAACCACCAGCTATCAGTCCAGCCATGTGAAAAGGGAAATGCCAGACCGGCAAATCCGTTCAGCAGAGCCAGCATAGTCAGGAGCAAAATACCTGTTGACTTGTTCTGTCGATAATCAAAGTAAAGACGAATGGCAGCAATCAAAAAGAGTAATCCTGCTGCCAGGTTCAAAGCCTTGGCAGATACCGAGAACTGATGATCATAAGCCATCTCCGGCAATTTGTCACGATTAATGACCAGTAAAACACCCAATATAAATAATAATAACAATAAGATGGTTTTTACTACTGACTTATATCTATCCAGGGCTTCCGACCAGTTAAAAATTACCAGTACGAAAAAAAAACCTCCTCCCAGCAAAGCCAGGGAATGCATAAGAACAAATCCATTGCCCGGGATTAAAAAAGAATGAAACAGATCCCAGCTTCCCATCGCCAGAAAACCCAGAGATAAAATCTCGAAACGATAACTGATTTCACCAGTTAATAACCTGATTGACATGAAACCCATCAGGATGGCGGCAAGAGCACCGATCGCTTCCATTGTCGAATGGAGAGGATAATCAACATATTCGAAATGCTCCCAGAAAATATGCGGCTTCAGGGAATTCATAACCGTGATCACGATCAGAAAAAGCATAATCAGGTGAATGACGATCTGGGGCAAACTTTCAGTACGTGTAGTCTCTCTGTTAGTTATCATTTTCAGCTACCTCTCTCGCTTCCTTGCTTATATTATTCTTCGGAATTGTAAAAAAGAATGTTGTCCCATTCCCCGGCTCCGAATCAAACCAGATGACCCCTCCATGCCGTTCCACGATTTTGCGGCAGACCGCCAGACCGATACCGGTTCCCGGATAATCAGCGCTCGTTTGCAACCTTTGAAAGATCACGAATACTTTTTCGGAAAATTCACTGCTTATTCCGATTCCGTTATCTTTCACACTGAAGAGCCAGTCATCAACCCTATCTTCACAAGACACTTTGATAAGGGGAACGTCTTCCTGGCAGAATTTAAGTGCATTGCCGATGAGATTCTGCATCAGGCTGACTATTTGAGAACTGTCGGCATTCACGACCGGCATTTTTCCAATATCGATCATTGCCTGCTTTTCTTTGATCACCAGGCTCAGATTATCAAGAGCGCTGCGCAAAATCCAGTTCATATCAACAGGCAGGAAATCCTTACCGCGGGTGCTGACCCTGGAAAACTGCAGCAGCCCGTTGATCAAGCCCTGCATACGGCTAGCGCCATCTGTGATATAAAACATATATTTTAACCCTTTTTCATCCAAAACGTCTTTATAGCGCTGCTCCAGTAAGCCCGTAAAACTGGACATCTTGCGCAGAGGTTCCTGCAGATCATGCGAGGCAACATAAGCAAACTGCTCCAGGTCATTATTTGATCTTGCCAGTTCTGCCAGCATTTTCTGATTCGCTTCTTCCGCTTCTTTCAATTCCGTTATATCAATTCCAGTGCCAATTAAAAAGACCTGATCATTTATCTCAAAGCGATAGCCTGTAAAATAGAAAGGGATCAAATTGCCCTGTCTGGTTTTCAGGTTTGCTTCCACTTTCGAATATCCTTCGGCAAATACCTTTCCTATTTCCCTTCCCACCTTTTCTCGCTCTTCCTCCGGAAAAACATCCAGGGCGTTCATACCGGACATTTCCTCACTGCTGAATCCTGATATTCTGGTGAAATTATCATTCCATCTTTTAAAATAACCCTGCTTATCAAGTAGATAAAATACTCCGGGAAGCGAATTGATCGCAGTATCCGAAAAGTTGCGCTCTAATCTGTATCGTTCTTCCTGTTCTTTCGCTTCCGTTATATCTGTTGCCGCAGCATAAAGCACTTCTCCCACGGGAACGGATGTCCAGTTCAGCCATTTATAACTGCCGTCCTTACAGCGGTAGCGGTTTGTGAAATTAATCGTTTTAGCGCCCTGTGACAATTTCTCCACTTCACGCATGGTCGGCTCAATATCATCCGGATGGTTAAAATCAAGAAACGGCGTTGCCAGAATTTCCTCTTTCGTATAACCTAAGAGATTTTCCCAGGCAGGATTGATACGCTTAAAATAACCATCAGTACCGGCAATACATAATAAACCGAGGGTCGTATTAAAAAACCGGTCCACTTCCGTTTGGGCTTTAACTAATGCCGCAGTCCGCTCCTCAACCATTTCTTTCAGTTTATGCTCATGCTCCTCCAGCTCTTTTTGCACCTGCTTTAGATTTGTGATATCACGTGCTATGGATTGAGCATAGAAAACTTTCCCGGAAGCATCAGGTACCGGATGTATATTCATACTATACCAGCGTATTCCGTCAGGAAGCACTGTCCTTGTTTCTGTTTGAATGTGTTTTCTATTGTCAATAACCCACTGTATAGAAGCAAGCTGCTTTTCTGCAATATCTTCAGGGAAAAAATCAACCATATTCTGACCAATATAATCTTCCGGTTTACCACCCATTTGCCCTGCTGCAGTCTTGTTCATAAAAAGGTATTTCCCATCCCTATCCAATATAAAAACCGGATCTGTTGATGTCTCTACCAGGCTGCGATAGCGCTGTTCGCTTTCCGACAGTTTTCCTTCATAAAGCTTCTGTCTTTCCAGATCTCCCTTTAATTCCAGGTTTTTCTTCCCCATATCGTTAAGCATCTTCACCAGCGACGTGCAGAAACGCATTACTTTCTGCACCTGTTCACGGCTGAAAACCGGTATCTGCCGGTATGCTTCCAGATATTCCGCTTCGCAAAAGCCAAATTCTTTTGCCTGCTGCCGGAATTTTTCTTCGTCTCCTTCTTCTCCTTCATAGAAAAACTGCCCAAAAAACAAAGAGGCAACATGCTCGCCGCCAATAACTAAAGGTATGGCGGCATCAACTAAGCCATTCAAGCATTTATAATCAACAAAACTGCCCTTTTCCAGATGTTTATGAATTGTAAGGTCACTTTCCAGGCAATTTTTCAGGCTTTCCGGATATCTGCGGTGAAAATCTTCACAGATCGGCTGCCAGCGGCTTTTCACCAGCACTTCTCCATCAGTTTGAATGATACCTATGGCAAAGCCGGTTGCTTCATAAAAATCGTTCAATATCTCCTGGACTTGTTTTAGATCAATTAAATCACTCAATTTACTTTGAGTCATACATCTCTCCCATCTATTACCGGAAATGAGTGCCCCGGCAATATTTCCCGCCTTACTCCTTCCCCTGCTCTGCTTTCAAACTCTTTATTTCCTCTCTGAGCTCTTTGATCCTTAACTCCCTGCCAATCATTAATTGATAATCTTTGGCCAGTTCCAGATATTTATCTTCCAGTTCCGCTGTTCTTTCCTTGACCTGTTCTTCCAGTTTGTCACGGTGTTTACGTAATTCCTCTTCTATCTTTTTCAGTTCCGTTACGTCGTGCACCACGCCCAGAATCTGCTCTTTGCCCTGAAAGATCAAACGACGGCTCGTGATGACAGTATTGATCAGTTTACCATCCTTGCGGATGTCCAGTGATTCACCATGATAAATGGCATTGCCCTTGATATTGCCGATTGAATTTATCAGACTCACATGAGAATCGGGATGCACAAGGTCAAATATGGTAAGCGTCAGCAGTTCCTCGCGACTATAACCGTAAATATCCGTAGCAGCGGGATTAACTTCCAGTATTTTACCGGCTGTATCATGGATCAGCAGGGCATCGGTTACGGTTTCAAAGATGCTTCTGTATTGCATCTCCTGCTCGGCCAGTTTTTGCTCAATCTTGAAGCGCTCCCGAGCATATTTAATAGATTGAACAACTCCGCTGGAATTCAGCCTGCCTTTCACCAGATAATCCTGAGCCCCTTCCGAAATCGCCTGCAAGCCAACCTCTTCATCATCAAGCCCTGTTACGATTATAACAGGCACCTGCACATTCAGTTCTTTAAAATGGCGATAGGTTTCAATCCCTCTGGTGGCACCCAAACCCAGATCTATCAAGACTATGTCATATTTCCCGGTTCTCAGCCGTCTGGCTGCTCCTTCCAGATCATGCTCAACAGTTATTTTACAAAAGAAATTAGTATCCTGATGCAGACTTTCTGCCAAAAGCTCCACGTCTGCTTCATCGTCTTCTATATGTAATATCTTCAATTGTTCATTTGTCATATATATTTCTCCTGCAGTTTCATTTGGCGGTTGGTAATTTCACCACGGAAAACCAGAAACTTTCCACCATGCTCACTACTTTCTGCAGTTCCGAGAGACCCACCGGTTTTTGCACATAACAATTTGCTCCTTCACTATAGGTGCGAATGATATCCTCATCGGCATCTGATGTGGTTAAAATCACCACCGGGATATGACGTAGATCGGGATCTGCTTTAATATGCTTAAGAGCTTCCCTGCCATCCATTCGCGGCATGTTCAGATCAAGGAAGATCAGATCAGGCTTGGAAGTTTCGCGGTATTTTCCTTCATTTCTCAGATATCGTAAACATTCTTCTCCATCATGCACATCAGTTATATTCAGCTTAAGTCTGGAAGCTGCCAGCACTTCCCGGGTCAGCTCTATATCGCCCTGATCATCATCCACGATCAATATCTCGATCAATTCAGCATCTGACGCCATTATTCCCTCCTGTAATACAGCTTTCACCCATTCAGTAAACCAAATTTACTCTCTTGTTGATTTTGTGATATTCCCTGAAAACTGTCCATATAAATTTTATTCACCAGGATTGGGACTGTTCAATGTAAATCTTTTCCAAGAAATAATATATCGCATCCTTTTTATGATGTAAACACTATTATTGGATTTAACAGCAGATAAACGGACTTGATATTAAATAGCTGTCATCCCCCGGTTTTCTACTGCAATGATGATTGTATTCTCTTGAAATATATAATTATAGGTGTACGATGTATTAGTGATTTATTCTTTTTATTCTTTCATTAGCGCCCAGATTCATCCGGGTGTTTTTATAGCCCAGGAAATGATGTCCAGTGACTTCAGCCACTTCTCATTATCTGTCTGAATAAGCATTGCGTCATAAATATGTGTGACAATTTCACGCAGTAATTTTGTTTTATATCAAGGCGAGAAGAGCTTCAATATCCTTTGATATTAAAGCGATGAACAACGCAGATAGAATTTAAAAGAACAAGTTAAAAGTTACAGATATTTATGACGTGATGCTTATACCCTCCTTAGTGCCACATTATTGTAATTTAGAGCACGTAATACAATTAACGCTTTAAGATTAAGGGCTAACTTACAAATCCACATGTAATTTTACTATTATCTGAAAACAAGCTGAATTGTCATAATCTTGAAAACCATCATAACTACTATGTGTAAAACCCGCATAAATGGCCATTTTTCTTTTAGACAGAAAGTGAGTGAGAAGTGAAAAGTGAGATGTGAGAAGAAAAGAGTTTTCTACCAGTAGAGTAGAGACAGGCTTCAGTTGAGCTTCCCCCTGTCCCCCTCATCAAACCGTGCATGCGGTTTTCCCGCACACGGCTTTCCGACAAAGTTCGTTCCAAACGTTCACAGTTTCATCAGACGAACCTGCTTGAA
>JAIPGO010000107.1 GCA_021736135.1 Candidatus Cloacimonadota bacterium | reverse complement strand
CCACCATGATCAGATGGGGATCGGGATCTGTTAGAATCCCGCAGCCTACTGATGTGTCCCACAAAACATTTTCCATATAAGTATCTGTTGCCAGATACGCTCCAAAACTTACCGGCTCCACTTCATACTCTACAAATACAGGATGTGGAATACCTGCAAAGAGAGCAACAGAGAGAACAAGCATCGTCATCAGAGTTAATATTTTTTCCATTTTCATCTCCTTATTTTTGCTCACCATTTATCAGATACTCTCACCTATTGAGGCCAGGTAAAGTTTTGTTCAGCTCCAATTACGATTGGCATACCTGGTGTCAAAGTAAAATTATCCCCGATCCAGGCTTCAAAGATATTCAGATATACGCAACTACTCCAGCTTTGACTTGCTGCAACCCATCTACTGATAGTCACGGCATTAGTATGTCCCATTTCTTCACCAAGAACCGCAGCATTCGCAAGAGTGCAATTCAGGGGAATCATTATAAAGTTCAAGTCCGTTGTTGTGGTGGTGATCAGATTATATACCGGCGGAGAGGGAATAGCTCCCATCAGATATATATCATGCACCGAACCGGCTGTTACCATATAAGGCTGATTAATAACCGGTATAAAATCTTCACCCCAACCAGTGACATAACTGGCACTCTGCCAGCCCTGGGTAGTTTCGTTCCAGGCAGAAATTACATCACTTGTATTAAGTCCCAGGTAGGTTGCCAGTTCTGCTACAGTACTATACTGACCTTCAAAGGGGAGAGAGATAAAATTATAATGAGTACCTGTATAATCCAGAGTCTTTTTCATGAATCCGGCTTTTTTTACATTATAAGTTGTATCATTTGCATATACAAAATCTATTATACCATAATCACTGACTCCGGAATTTACTACAGTGTCAAAGCCAAAGTCAATTGGCTCTGTATAGGTTGGGACGCTATCTCCATAACTATCAAGAACATTGAATCCATAAAATTCATCAGTCATATTCGGAATAACAATTGTGACCATGAAATATTTCTCTGTCAAACCTGAACCATCATAAGTATAAGTGCTGGTTTCTACAGTAGCTACTGCTGTTCCCCAATCATCTGTATATGGATCATCAGCAGCATAAACAGCATACTTGGCATTCGGATTAATATTATCATCCCAATCAAGAGTATAATCTGTTCCATCACGAGAAACTATGAGATTTTCTACTTCCACACCACAAAGTTGAGTCATTTCAATATCTTTGTAATATGGTAGATATTGGAGAAACTGGGGACGATATACATGATAATTATCATCACTAGTAGATTCACCAGGATATGAGCGTTGGGTAGAACCCTGACCATAAGTGTAGCTGATTATACTACCATCTATGTCGCGCTGACAGGAATTATCTATTTCATAGAAACTGTCTTCAGCCGGGAAATTATCCGCAAAATTAAATGTTGTATATGGATCTACATCAGCCCCATAATAATTGTTCGTCAGCAGAATCCAACTGTTAGTCCGCACCCACTGATCCCAGTAACTGAAATCAAGGCTGTAATCGCAGTCGACAAATTTACTGTTCTCTACATAAAGCTGGATGCGTCCATCATCATGTGATACCCATTTACTTGCTGAAGAATAAAATGGTAAATAGATATTATCTGGTCTGCCGGCATCTACAAATATTCCAGCATGAAATCCCTGAAAAAGACAATCGTCTATCCTCATAGCAATTTCGCTTTGTCGACCCGTATCCGTTATTCCCCAGCCATCACGGTCATAGTGTTCCCAGTCTGCCAGAAAAATACCGCAGCCATTACCGGGATATGTAGGATTCGCATTTACTCCATAGAAGTTACAGTTACTGATTATAACAGGCTGGTTCAATGTTCCATAACTGTTATCATAAGTGTAATTTTCATCATCATAAGGATTCAGAGTATTGCTGCTGGTCCTGCCGCAGTCTCCATGCTTGGTGA
Organism: Candidatus Cloacimonadota bacterium; assembly: GCA_021736135.1. Taxonomy (GTDB): domain Bacteria; phylum Cloacimonadota; class Cloacimonadia; order Cloacimonadales; family TCS61; genus JAIPGO01. The sequence continues at coordinate 12,687 of JAIPGO010000107.1, read as the reverse complement.
TTACTATTCCCAAACCTTCATCAAAAATATAGAAGGTCGAATTCTCAACTGTGATTTGCGTTTTGATATTGTGTAGATCCTTTACCCAGCCGGCGGACCCAATGTAATTGAATGTTTCATAGCTTGATGATTCCGAATCCAGACCATCAGTATAAACGGCACTTGAGCCATTACTCGCTTCATAATAATTTCCATAGAATGTTGCACTGAAAGTTGACGCCTGATAATAAGCGCCAAAACCTCTACCGTTATAGTATTCTTCATTATAGGTGTATTCAGGATCTGTGGAAGGATTATCATTGGCAGTAATACCCGGATAAGCTGCACCGTCGAAATCCAGGAAGCTGCAATCTGAGATCAGCATTGTGTTCGAAAAGGTTCCACTGGCTCCACCATACATATGGAAACCTCTCCAACCACTGGTAAATTGGCAGGCATTCAAATCAACCATTACACCAGTGTCACTAACCATAGCTTTGTTGAAGTTGTCGGCTTTAGGATTGACTCCATCAATATTGAAATTACAGTTGTAGATTTCGCATCTTGTCTCGATTTCAGCATAACCAGTAGATATAGCCGGGTGATCAGCTAAACTCATCCAGTCATAATGAATTCTGGAAAAAAGATCAACATTGTTGGATCCTTTACTGCCCGAAGAATAATAAAACCGGGGTTCAATAATGATAGCTGACTCTACAATGTCATTAAAATCAATATTGTCAAACCTTGTGTATTCCATATAAGAGCAATCAGGAGTAGCAATGTATTCCTTTGTGAGAGCCCAGCTGTTTACCAAACCATAGTCTAAATTCTGTACTGTAAAGTTTTCGAAAGTGATCCCGGTTCCATCAGTATCATCACCATCACTAAAGAAAACAAATGCCACTTGCCAGTCATTGTTATCGACTGAATTTCTGTCAAAAATTACTGTTGAGGTTGAAACACCACTGATAGTTATATCCTTTTCTGGAACAACAAAGGCATTAAAGGTAACTGAGTAAACAGAACCTTCACCTTCTGAAGGGGATGGGTCCATCCAGTAATCCGAAAAATCCATCGTGACTTCCGGTGGATAATAAGTACCGGCTGCCAGATTAATAACATCACCATCTGTAGTAGATGTTAGGTAACCTGCTAATTCAGCGCTGTTGTTTGCTGTGTATTCAGTTGCAAAAGCAAAACAACTGAATACAAAGAGAAATACTAAAAAAGTAATCTTTCTCATCTTTTCCTCCTGATTTTATTTAACTAATACCATTTTCCTGATTTGAGTTCTTCCGGTAGTTCTTAACTGATAAAAATAAATTCCTGAACCTGAATTTCGCTCTCTGGCATCTTTACCATCCCAGTGCACAGAAACTGGTTCATCCACCTTATTTACGAAGTCATCAAGTAAAGTAACGATTCTCTGACCCTTTATATTATAAATTGATAATTCCACGTCAGCAGGCTCATTCAGTATGAACTGAATAGTAGTTTCCGGATTAAAAGGATTGGGATAAGCCGCATGTAGCCCATAAACAAGCGGAACATCTGGAGTTTCACCATTACCTTCTTCCGGAATTTGCAATACAATGGGACCATATGATTGTGAACTACCCGTATAATCTACACTCTCCAGCCAGTAATTGTAAGTCTTGGCTGATTCGATTTCAGTATCTTCATAAATGTATTCCTGGGGTTCTGTGCAGGTTCCATATCCGGGAATAAGATCAGGATTCACCTTTAAACCATCTTCCTGAATATCTGTTTCACTACGGTAAACATTCCAGCCGGCATTATTGGTTTCGCTTTGAGTTACCCACTGCAATCTTGAACTGCCATCCTGATATACTGCTGTAAATGAAGAGAGAGTTACTGCTAAAGGTACAAAATCTTCTATACCTGTACTCGATTCAAAACAGCCATCACCCAGAGTATAAAAAATGTTGAAATTAGCATACTGCGGAGCATTGTCATAAACCACCATAAACCTTAATTCATCATCTGGCTGCCAATTGTAATATACTTCATTTTCTTCATGAAACAATTGAGTAATATCGGCATATATTACACCATAACCACTGCCATGTACCGGAAAATATCCACAATTGGGACTACTTTCAGTTAATTTGATCAGATTACTTCCCACTTTATTACAGGTAAAGGTAATTGTTCCTGCTGGAGGTACTGTTCCATCACGGCTGATCTGAATATATACCATTTTAGGAGCGATGGCAGTTTCCAGGGCTGAAAGAATAGCCAGACTGACCAGTAATATTGTGATTAATGTTATTTTTTTCATCTTATCCCCCTATTTCGTATAATTGGTATTAGCATCGACATAAACAAATACCGGATTCAATCTTGATATGGTAAAATCGGTTTCACTGCCGGTATAAGTTGACCAGGTCTGCGTGTCTGTATTCCATTGCTGCACTTTGGTGCATGGAGCCCCAATGTCACTCATTAAATCGCTGGCATAAGTCAAAGCCGCATCAAGAGCAGACACATAAATTAAATTTATACCGGTCTTTAATGCAAAATCTGATCTATTGAGAATACCGTTACAGGTTTTGGGATCCACCGTTCCAGTGAGATTTACAAAGTAGATGCCATCTGGCTCTAAAGCAAAATCACCCCGCCAGGCACCAGCATAACACGTGCAGTAGCTGTAGCGTTGCGTCTCGGCATTCCATTTGACTACGGCATTACAATTTGCCCCCAGCTGATTCCCTAAAAGCCTGGCTGTGTCGAAATTGTTATTGAATTCATTAAAAGGAATTGGAATAAGATTGGTCATATTACCAGAAGTGGTTTCGAAAGAGGTTTTCTGATATGTATAAATCACCTTGCCGATAGCTGACTGATAACTGGTATTATCATTATAGGCTTTGATGCCATAATACATTATATCATTAGCTCCCATGCTATGAGTTACGGTTTTGAAAGCTGTCCCCCCGGATGCTGAAAACGTTGTTCCAATCGTATTCCAGTTTGAAAAATCATTCGAGTAATATACCTGATAAGTTGCTCCCGGAACTGCTACTGCCCGGCAGCTTATCGTCACAGATGCTCCATTGGCTGTTGCTGTCCCACCGGAAGGAGCATTGGGGGTTGTTACTTCAGGATTTGTTCCGTTACTTACAGCATAGAGCGCATTATCCTGCGTAGTGGTGAATGTCACGGTCATATCGGGTGAACTGTAAGACCAGTTAACATCTCCCGAAATGCCCGACTCGCTGTTATCCGAATATATCCAGTTGACACCATCAATTGATACTAACAGATCCTTATCGCTCATACTGCCGGTTATATCATCAGATGCCCAACTGAAAGAAGTGGCTAACTGGCTTATTCCTGAAGTAAAATCAACGGAAAAACATTGATCAACATTATCGGCTCTGCCATCCCGTGAGATTCCCGGCAGGGATGAAAAATCAGAGGCTGGTGCAGATACTTGAACTGTACCAGTTCCCGTTTTAGTTATACTGAAATCACCATTATCCAGATCTGCTGTTCCCGTATCTCCTGTAAATTCCACTTCCGTTACTATTAATAACTGGATCCCTTGACCTGTTGGAACTTCATCAATATTATCACCTAAAGAGCCAACTGAAATGATTGCCTGTCCTATTTCGCTGTTACAGGTCACATTGATTTTTAATACATCTCCAAATGCCCAGCTCGAAGTGCATTGATTCACATCAATATAGATTACTCCATGGGTTGTCCCATTATAATAAAAACAGGTTGATACATTGGTTGTCTCATCTACCTGAACTCCAATGGTTGATCCTGCACGATATAAATCACCTGTAAATTCAACGGTTTCACCACCACTACCTGATGGAACTAATCCGCCACTTGTAACCAGATCCACAACAACCGGATGCGGTCTTTGGGCTAGCAGACACAAACTCGTTAACATTAATAAAATTACAAGCACTCTCTTTTTCATATTCACCTCCATTTTATTCTTTTTTACTTTAATGATACCTAATGTTTTTTACTAGCATGATTACGAATTCATGCCTGTTCTCGATATTATCGTTTCTATATGAATCTAAAAAAGTATAAAGGATATGTGAGAGAAAATACTAATGTAAGATTATTGCTGATTAATTTTAAAAAACATTATCAAGTTAAACAAATTCTCCCATTCTCTTTACTCTTCTTCTTTAATTCTATAATAAAATTTATTTGCCCAATCGCATTATTTCTGTCAACATTTTTCATTAATTTTATCACCAATTGTTATCTTAATTGCTATCTGATTAAAGTATAATATCTTATGCTAAGAGAATAGAGAATAATATTGCTTGATATATTATAATATTATTAATCAGAATGTAATTTTTAATAATATTTCTAGAGCGAAAACTTTGATATAATACATACTATATTCCAGGCAAATTTCAGGTATTGTTACTGATGACTGAGCTTAATAAATTAATCACTTAGCCAAATACTTAATCCCATCTTTGCAGTAGGATCTTACCAGTCATATTCTGTCACTTTTTGGCAGAATAGTTTATTCATCCTTTCAAACTCATTCCAAAGCTCTGCCTGGAATGTGTCTTTATGTCAAGTTCCGCTGACATTTGCCATTTACCGGTTAATTTGCCAAATGTATCAGTAATTACAGATAGGATCAATCAGTTCATTCCTGGGTTTTACTTTGATTGATGATATCTGTTTTTAATTATATCAGCGGAGCTGATCTGGAGTTTGGACATTTTATGTATTATCTCATTAGCCCACGACTTTAGTCGGGGGACTAGTATTACATACGTTTTTTAGTCACTTCAGTGACTTCTATAATAGATTCAATGTATTACCAGTTACATAAACTATATTTAATTGTTGATTCAGAGAACTGACTGAAGTCACTTACTATCGATGAAAATCATATAAACCACCATCTGAAGATGGTGACTAATGAGAGAGCTATGACTATATATTGCAATGAATTAGTGTCGTTAAATTCCATTTTATGCCCCTTAGAACATCTAATATGTCCAAACTCCAGATCAGCGGAGCTGATGAAAAGACATATCCCAGGCAGAACTTTGGAATCTGTAAAACAAATTATCCTTTTGGTTCTGGCTTTGTCCAGGTTAGGATTTGATGAAGAGTAGTCTCGATAAATATCTGGATGTGTGCAGTTTGATTTATCTGTTCACTGTTCACCTGTTAAATATTTATGAAAATTATCTAAATCTCTCTGTGTCAAAAGCTTACTGCTATTCGCAAAAACCTAGTGCACAAAATGGGATTATGCCTTTGGCAGGGGTTGTCAAGTATTCTTGTGCGCAAAAATTGGTATCCCCCTGTTTTTCTGAATTTCATTATCTTTTAAATTCAAAAAAGCGTATTCCGGTTAAGTGGACGTTCACCAGAGCGCAGCGTGGGGAATGAACACGCTTGTTATAGCAGAATTTTTTGAGATTGAGGTCGTCATTCATTCCCCATGCTGCGCACTGGTGAACGTCTGACTTAGCTGAGATATCTGTTCTCTAAATTGAAAATATCGATTCCCATTTAAATCCATTACTATATCATAACCAGATAATTTGTTATAATAATTATTGAGATAATTCCGGGGGGAAGCCAGTTCTTGTGCGCAAAAAAGCCCGTCATGGACGGGCTTTTATAGGTTTTCTGATAATTTTAGAGGGAGAATTTTTCGATCATCTTTTCTTTGGAGATCAGCCCTACATGCTGCTTATCCACCTGTCCGTTTCTAAAAAAGAGGATGGTGGGTATGGACATCACATGGTACTGGTTTGCCAGTTCGGGATTTTGATCTACATTGACTTTTGTGATTTTAACCTTACCGGCAAATTCTTCTGCCAGACTTTCCATTGCAGGAGCAATGGCACGACAGGGTCCACACCAGGGTGCCCAGAAATCAACGATTACCGGAAGTTCGGATTTCAGAACTTCTTCCTGAAAATTATCTTTGTTTAGTTCAATATAAGACATAAGCTTACTCAACTATTGCCAGAACATCGCTGCGGGAAACAATGAGATATTTCTTTCTATCAATGTCGACCTCTGTTCCGCCATACTTGCTGTAAAGCACTTTATCGCCAACCTTTACAAGCTTCTGAAGTTCCTCGTCATTACCTACGGCTATAACGCTGCCAATATTCGGCTTCTCTTTCGCTGTATCGGGTATAATGATCCCGCCTACATTCTTCTCTTCGTTTACTGCCGGCTCAATTACCAGTCTGTCATCAAGTGGTTTTAAAGTCATTGCAATAACCTCCTTGCATATTATATTTTTTTGGCTTTCACTAACACTTAGCAGTGCCTTTTTTAGAGTGCTAATTTTTCCCGTCAAGTAAAAAAATCGGCCTTTTTCTAAGAAAGTGGAAATGCGGGAGATTAAAGTAATCAGTTTTTCTTTAAGAAGGTGATCAATTCGTTTATCGGAATAAGTATCTGTTCTCCTGATCTCATGTTTTTCAGGCTTATCTTCCCGGATTTAATTTCATCATCACCCATAATCCCGGTGAAATCGGTATCGGATTTTCCGGCTGCTTTCATTTGGGCATTAAGGGTAGTTTTATCCACATCGAAAGCGGCAGAAATGCCGGCATTATGTAAATCAGTCAGTAATTTAATTGCTGTTTTTTCCGCTTCATCACCCAGTGAAACTAAAAATATACGGGGATGCGGAACTTCACCGAAGGACAGATTTTCCTGTTCCATAGAAAGAATAAGTCTTTCAAAGCCGCCGGCAAAACCGATACCGGTCGTGGCCTTACCCCCAAGTTGTTCCACCAGAGTATCATAGCGTCCACCACCTGCTAAGGCATTTTGAGAACCCAGATTGTTATTAATGTATTCGAAAGCGGTTTTGGAATAATAATCAAGCCCTCGCACAATAGTGGGATTGATGGTAAAAGGTATTTCCATTAAGGTGAGATATTCCTGCACTCGGGCAAAATGTGCGGCAGACTCTTCGTCCAGATAGGCCAGCATGGAAGGTGCATTTCCGGCAATAGCCCGGCATGAGGGAACCTTGCAATCCAGCAGTCTTTTGGGATTCTTGTTCAACCTTGTCCGGCAGTCGGCACACAATTCTTCCAGGTGCGGTTCAAAGTAAGCACTCAACGCTGCGTTATGAACCTCAGAACTCTTTGCCGTGCCAATGCTGTTAATTTCCAGAGAAAAATCAGTGAGCCCGAGTTCCTTCAAAAAAGAATAACCGAGTGCGATCACTTCGGCATCAATATATGGATGATCACTCCCGAAATTCTCCACGCCATATTGGTAGAATTGACGATAGCGTCCTTTCTGAGGACGATCGTAACGGAACATTGGTCCCATATAATAAAGGCGGTTACCCTTCTTTTCATAGAGCAGATTATTTTCCACAAAACTGCGCACAACCGGAGCAGTTCCTTCCGGACGCAAAGCAAGGCTGCGTCCTTTTCTGTCCTGAAAACGGTACATTTCCTTCTGGATAATATCTGTGGCATCACCCACGCTGCGTTCAAAAAGATCTGACTGTTCAAAAATGGGAGTAGTGATCTGGTGATAGCCATAACTTTCTGCGATCCTTCGAAAAGTCGCCATTACGTAATTCCATTTATAACTTTCAGATGGTAAGATATCAAAAGTACCTCGCGGAATTTTATAGCCTTCTGCCACGCTAACGCTCCTTAAAAAAAATAGTGTGTGCACCTGCAGTTGATACCTATCAGCAGGAAAATTGAGCAGTTAGCTCAAACCAAGGTGACCGGCGGCACATCGTAAGATCTGTTTAAGGCTGCTTCCTTCCGGATCTGACCTGGTTCTCAGTTCACAATTGCGTCGGGCTTGATTCTCAACACCACTTCTTCAACCTTCAAGATGAATCAGTATTCGCGTGCAGGAATTCGGTCCCGCTAGAGCGGATTGCGGGTACAGGGCACCGCTAACTCCCCACTTAGCACACAAAGCCAAAATGAAAACCAGCCAGACACTGTCAAGCAAGAGATAAGAACCAGCCGGAATGAGGAATCATTAAGGTTATCAACTCCTAAGCAGCCTTATCTTTATCCACAAGATGATACGTTTTATATAATCATCGCAATTGTATTATTACCAGCTCTTTAGGGACGATGCAATAATTTCAATACTGCTTTATCCACAAGTTATCCACACGGTTTTCACACTCTTAAATTACCATATTTTAGAAGCTTAGAAATCAGTAGCCCGGCAATATTTCCGCAGGCCAGGAAATTTTATCCACAGCTCTGTGGAAAACTCACTTCAGCTCGGAAATATCAGCTGCAATAAGCATCAGCTTCCAGCAGCCAGCTGATAAAATCTCCCCACCCGGTGAGAATATGAAAATCCAGCTGATAATACTGGTCACGTAAGTTAATCCAGTGGTCAAGATCAGCTTCTTCCGGGAAAGTAATCAGGATATTTCCCAGAAAATAAGACGGATAATTGTAATAGTCTCTATTAATGAATATTTGCTGTGCCAGTCTGGAACTTATGTTGTATAAATCCGTTTCCAGATCATTTTCCAGAAGAAAGTTCAGGAATTGAAAAAGGTCAACATCAATGGAAAGATCGTTAAACTCATAACACCGCTCACGCGCTGTCAGGAATTTCTGTCTATCCACGTTGTTATTCAACGAATATGTCACCAGTTCCGAGATATTTGTGAGGATCGTATCTGCCAGAACATCAGTATTAATGATACTGGCATTCACCGGCTGATTGATCTGTCCCTGATAATTCTGGGAACCACCCGTCCGGTAGGAATCAACAAAAATCTGCGGTAAAATATCATAATTGCTGATCGGTGACTCGACCGCCAGGCTGCTAATCACATCATGATAAGGAAAACCCTGATTGGGTACAATATCCGTGGAACCGCATATCTTGCTGGTATAGGAGATAATTTCAGAAAGCACCTCCAGGGACTGCATGTGACAGGCATCAAAAATCACCAGAGCCGGCTTTCTCTTAAAATGCTGAAATGCCTGCTGCAGATCTTTGCCCGGAATATCAAACCAGGAGCTGCTGTCAAAATCCGGACAAAAATGGTTAGGATTTGCCGGATAACTGTACCAGTCATTACCATGAGACCAGATGGAAAGGACGTATTCATCAGCAGGATATTCCGCTACTGCCCAGTTATAGAATGTCGTTAACGAATGCCAGTCACCGCTGTCAATCTCACCCAGTTGGTCTATTACCGGTGAAGATACTATTTCATCATAAAGACCGTCCGGATATATCTGCCAGCGCCGGCAGGATGGATCTTCTGCATTATAAAGAAAATCTGCCTGCACTATGACATTGGTCTTTTCAGGATCAAAATCTGCCAGTTCCATCTGATTGATATCGGAGGTTGCAAATTCGCTGAGACTGTTGTCTGCTGCCATATATACTAAAAATGTCAGTTCTTTTTCCGTTTTTTCATTCTCAGAGCAGGCAAACAGAAATAAACCTGCCACGATCATTATCAAATATTTAACTTTCATAATAAAATAAAATCTCTCACCAGTATTTCTGGCAAGTTTTTTTGTTAAAATTTCGCATCCCCCCCGAAATTGTTTAAACATCTCGCCTGTTGTTAAGTTTCATTTCCCTGAAAGGGATATATTTGTATAGCGTAAGGTTGGCTCGGTACTCCGAGACTACCTTATGAATGATGCGTTCCCTCCCACCCCATCGGCGCGCAGCTCCGATGGGGTGGGAGGGGCGTTTCATTTTTTACATAAGGTAACACCTGCGGTGCAACCTTACGCTATACAAATTTATCCCGTACCGGGAATTTTAAGAGGTTTACTCTAAATATATCTTTATAAAATAAGAATTTACTCCATATCTTGAATAATAAAAACGGAGGGATGCCTGTTTTAACACATTTTATGCATGAGAAACTTGTGCATGACAGTAAGATTTTGACACAGTAAGAGTTAGATAATTTTCATAAATATAAAAATATTGTTAAGTAACTTTATCTCTTCTCAAAATATTCTGGATATCCTCTAATCTTTTGCGTGTTCTAATCAACTCTGCCATTCTTCTCATTAAATTTTCACCTTAACTTAACCGGACACATGACGTCATAACAAAATAATGTTATGATGTCATATGTCGGGCTACAATAAGAATAGGATATGAGTAATGTCATAATATTTACCATCTGAATGCAGATCCCTGTGCAATGTATAACTTAAAGATGCAGTTTGATCCTGTTCAATCACCCGCATTTCTTAAAACCAGTGACATCATGGCTTCCTTCATCCTAAAATGAAACATACGTAAATGGTAATAAAAAATGAAATCCCGGCATTATATGAATTACAATTCAAATATTATGTAAACTTGCTATCCTCAAATCTATCTTACACTATATCAGTGATTTACTTTCAAAAATACAAGAAACTGTTTTGAAGGAGTGAAAACAAGGCACAATCTAACATTTTTTCGTTAGATTGTGCCTTGTTATTACTATTGTTCTAATGATCCTTAACTGATTTCTAAGGTGAATAAAGAAAATCCGAGATGGAAACCAAACAATGAAAGGTACAATTTTCTGGAGCAGCAATTAATATATCATAGCCGTTTCTTGACCTTTCAGGACGCGGACGGCGCCTTGAGAAAGGGCTTCCATTTCTTTTTCCCCGGGAAATACGTAGATGGGCGCCAGAAAACCGCAATAGTCGTTGATCGCTTTTTTGATATTGGGATTATAAGCGAGACCGCCAGTGAGGAAAATAGCATCAATCTTACCTTTGAGAATAGTAGCATAAGCGCCGATTTCTTTTGCGAGTTGGTAAACCAGGCTGTTAAAGATGAGGGTGGCTTCCGGTTCACCTTTCATATATCTTTTTTCCACTTCCATATCGCTATCAGTACCCAGATAACCCATATATCCTGATCTTTTCGTCAGTTTTGCCTGTAATTCCTCTTTTGTATATTCACCCGAATATGCCAGATCGATCAGGTCGCCTATAGGCAAAGCACCTGCACGCTGGGGACTGAAAGGTCCCATACCCAGAAGGGCATTATTAACATCAACAACGTGTCCCTGTTTGATGGCAGCCACGCTGATGCCTCCACCCATATGAACGGCGACCATATTGCATTGAGTAAAATCTTTTCCGAGTTCTTCCGCCAGTTTACGTGCCGTATAGCGTATATTAAGAGCATGAAAAAGAGATTTGCGTTCAATTTCAGGAACACCGGAAATACGGGAAAGTTCATGAAATTCATCAACAGTAACGGGATCAACGATATAGGAAGGTATTCCAATTTCGTCACCGATTGCTTTGGCGATAAAAGCGCCCAGATTGGAAGCATGGATGCGTCCCCATTTAGTGGGATCGGAAAGATCACTCAGCATTTTGTCATTAATGGCAATAGTACCACCGGGAACTGCCCGTACAAGTCCGCCTCTTCCAACAACCGCTTCCAGGCTGGCAGGATTGACATTATTTTCCTGCATTGCTTCCAGGACGAGTTTCTTGCGGAATTCATACTGTTCAATAATCCCGCCGAAAGTATCCAGTTCAGCGGGATCATGCCGCAGCGTTTTAGTAAAAATCTCGACTTGATTATCATAAACCGCAATCTTGGTCGAAGTTGACCCGGGATTGATGGCTAAAACACGATAAATCATAGATCCTCCAGTATTTTTTCTATTTGTTCAAGTAGTCTTATAAGCGAGTCAAAAGTCAAGGATAAATTCTTATTTCCACAGTCGCGGTTTCAGTTTTAACATATCTTCCCGGAAACATTTCAGTTCCGGCAGTGAATATTCAATAATCTCGTCATAATGAGTGAAATCAATGATACTGGTATTTATGATGTCCGGCTGATAGAGGAAATCCGGTTTACTTTTCGCCAGTTTATTTTCCAGAAGCGAGCTTTCCATAATATGAAAACTGTTAATAATGCAATCAAAAATATTCGGCAATTCTTCGGAATTGGAATCCGGCCGCTGTCTGCCGGTAACATCAATAGCTACGAGTATATCGCATTCTTCTCTGATTATATCGAAAGGTACAGGATTAACCGCCCCCCCGTCAGTGAGAATGCGGCCCAGATGATGAACAGGTTCAAAAATGCCTGGAACAGAAATACTGGCACGAATTGCCTTAACCAGGTTTCCATGATTCAAAATGACCTGTTTTTTATTCCAGTAATCAGTAGCAATAATTTTGAGCGGAATCTGCAGATCTTCAAAAGTGGTGAGGCCTACTTCTTTTGTGAGGAATTTCACAATCCGGTCACCCTTTACCAGCCCATGAATTGCTGGAATTGCCAGATCTATCAGTTTGCTCAGTTCAAGAAGAGTAGTTTTCTTGTAGAATTCTTCAATATTCAGGGCATTTAGTCCTGAACAATACATAGCCCCGATCATAGCACCCAAACTTGTACCGCTGATTATGGCAGGTTTGATTTCCAGTTCATCGAGTATTTTCAAAAATTCAATATGAGCCAGGCCCTTGGCACCACCGCCACCAAGAGCTAAACCCAGGTGAAGTTTTTTCTTCAGGGGAAATTTTAATTCCAGCATTTACCCTCCACTAAAAATATATTACAAAAGCCTTTTTCATATTTCCTAACTTATTGATAAAGAATAAGTTAAATTTCTTAAAAACATCTTGACTACCTCCTAACTGACAAATTATTGTCTTAATGTCTTGCGGGACAATAAATTAAAAGGAGTCAAGATGCGAT
>JAIPGO010000009.1 GCA_021736135.1 Candidatus Cloacimonadota bacterium | reverse complement strand
TTAATATGTATGAATAAATTACCAGTTAAGTTGGACTTGCACCGCTGGTGTACTCGCAAGTGGGGCGAGAACAACGGCTAATCACTTCCGGTCTTTTTAAGTCATTATCTCAAGAATGTAAAAGTAAGGAAAAATTTATAAACTGGTTGCTGGTGGTTGTATTCTCGCCCCACTAGTGAGTACACCAGCGGTGCAAGTCTACTTAAGGTCAATTTTTCGTTTTAATTTCGGGGTGATGCGAAGTTTACAGATAACTGGCATCCCCCCGTTTTTCTTAAAATAGATGTATTAATATGTATGAATAAATTACCAGTTAAGTTGGACTTGCACCGCTGGTGTACTCGCAAGTGGGGCGAGAACAACGGCTAATCACTTCCGGTCTTATTAAGTCATTATCTCAAGAATGTAAAAGTAAGGAAAAATTTTATAAACTGGTTGCTGGTGGTTGTATTCTCGCCCCACTTGTGAGTACACCAGCGGTGCAAGTCTACTTAAGGTCAATTTTTCGTTTTAATTTCGGGGTGATGCGAAGTTTACAGATAATGCTTGACTGTTTTTGGGGGAGGTAGTATAAGAAATGTCGATGAATGATGGATCGTGTTAAATAAAAAATCGGAGAAATGAAATGAGAAGGACAATTTTAGTATTGATAATGTTGTTGCTGATTGCGGCAGCATTTCCTTATGCTGGTAAACCGGAAGCGAATAAAAGCCTGGAAATTATTCCTGTAATTGATGATAATACTGAAGTTATGGGAAATATGAGAGTAGATCAAGTTACAGGAATACCTGCGGCATTGTATAATGTTAATTATCCTGTGCAAAGAGCAGAACCGGAAGCTATGGCGCGGCAGTATTTGCGGGAAAATGCTGATAAGCTGCATATTGATAAAGGGCTTGCTGATATAGAATTTGTTAATTCATCTGAGACTGCCACTGGTTATCATGTTCAATTTCGGCAGACTTTTGAAGGTTATCCTTTATATCATTCCAGTATCAAGATCAACATAAATAATAATAGAGTTATTTTTGTAATGAATGGTTATCAGAAAACCGGGAATGTGACTATGGACCTGAATATTTCGGAGTCGGCAGCATTGCAGATCGCCCGGAATTATTTGAATATCAGCGGTAAACTAAATTATCAGAAAACCGAGACCATGGTTTATGTCCCGAATTTATTTAAGGGCATGCTGGTGCAGAAAGTAGTGCTGGTCCCGGCAGAAAGCAGTTTTGGAGACTGGGAAATTCTGGTGGATGCCGGCACAGGTACAATATTAAGGGTGGAAGACAAGGCATGTTATTTCCGGGAAACCGGTTCCGGCTGGGTATTTGATCCTGATCCGATAACTAATGCCCAATCAGTTTATGGTGCCGTTGGTTTTATCGATAACGGTGACGATGATTCAGACTCGTTGACGGCACAATTAAAGGAAGTTGAACTTCTGGAAATAACTGAAGATGGTGGAATATATTCTCTGGAAGGACCTTTTGCTTCTATAATCGATAATGAAGCGCCATTTACGGGGCTTTATACTCAAGACAGCGGTGAATTTCATTATACCAGGAGCGTGCCGAACTTTGAAGCGGTAAATGTTTATTACCACATTGACCATACGATGCGCTATCTGCAGGAACTTATGGATTATGAAATTATGCCGTATCAGTATGACGGGGGAGTTCATTTTGATCCGCATGGACTTAATAGTGACGTTAATGCGCATTATTCTCCTAGTACCGGGCATGTGGCATTTGGGAGTGCGCCCAACGCGGTTGATGCTGCCGAAGATCATGCGATCGTACTTCATGAATTGGGGCATGCCATTCATGACTGGATAACTTTTGGCCAATTATCGCAGGTGGAAGGTTTAAGCGAAGGTTGTGCTGATTACTGGGCGCAATCATATACGAGAAGCCTGGGCATTTATGAGTCAGACGATACTGAATATGACTGGTTTGGGCTTTGGGGTTTGCAACCTGAATTGAACGGCAGTCACATGAGAGTGACAAATATTCCGAACCATTATCCGGAAGGGCTGGCAGGAGAAGTGCACTATGATGGTCAGTTATGGTCATCATCGCTGATGTCGATCTATGATCTCATCGGCAGGGAATACTGCGACCGTGATTTGTGGGAAAGTATTTCCATGACTGACGCGAACACCAATCAGAGAGATGCTGCTTATGCCTTTATGCAGGCGGATATAGAACTGAATGACGGTGAAAATATGGAACAGATCATTCCCGTTTTTACAGACAGAGGTTATATTGCGGGTCCCTTGACAGCACTTTTTGAATGTGACGTGACAGGTGGTCCCAGTCCGGTAGTAGTAAATTTTACCGATGTGTCTTTTGCTTATCCTGGTCCGCTGACAAGCTGGGAATGGGATTTTGACGATGACGGAGAAATTGATTCTTATGAACAAAATCCAACCTGGACATTTTCGGAAGCAGGGCTTTATTCAGTTTCATTTACCATTTCCGATGGAGAAAACTCTAATACGCTTTTGAGAGAAAACTATATTTCCGTAAATACAGGAGTGCTGGTTTACGAGGGGATTCCCGGTGGTATTGATTTCAGCGGGACATATATTTATGAAACTTTAACCGAGTTGGGCATTGTATCCAGTTACTCCAATTCATTGCCTTCTTCACTGGAGGGTTTTTCGGCGGTATTTCTTTCTTATGGTAATCTGGGAGCGAATTTTGATTCAGGAACCTTTCCCAGTTTTGAAGATGGTTTTGCAATAGCAGATTATCTGCAATCCGGCGGGAAAGTATATCTGGAAAGCGGTTCACTTTTTGGCGGGATGGAATATATTGGTTACCCGAACTATCAGTTACTCAGGCAGCTATTCGGGATGCAGAGTGCTCAGAATTTTTTCCAGGGGAGTAATCCGATCAATGAACTCAGCGGGTTAAATGGAACAGTAGCAGACGGAATGACCTATACTTCGTCAACTCAGGTTAATAACTGGTATATAGATAAATATTTTGCCAATGGTTATGGTTCGATAGCTTTTTCGGAATCGGGTTTCGGTAATGTGGGACTTCAGGGAAGCGGGATTTATGGACAGAAGACATTTGCCTTTGCTTATTCTCTGGCGGAACTGGTTGATAACGGGTATCCTTCTACAAGAGAGGAATTTCTGATCAGGCTTATCGATTTCTTTGGCATACCTTCCATGACAGCGATGTTTGAGGGTCAGCCTTACTCAGGATTCTCCCCGTTGCCGGTGATATTTTTCGATAATTCCCTGGCACTGCCGGAAGTAATTGCCTGGGCTTGGGATTTTGAAAATGACGGGGTGATCGATTCAAATGAGGAAACGCCGATCTGGGTATATTATGAGCCGGGGTATTACGATGTAAGTTTGACAATTGATAACGGGTATCAGACACAAACTGTGGTCATGGAGGATTATATCCGTGTATTTGTAGATGAAAGTGCCCTGGAATTCAATGGAATTGACAGTTATCTGGAATGTTCTTCTCATGCAGGGCTGGATATAACCGAAGCAATTACGCTGGAAGCCTGGATCAATCCCACGGGTTGGGGCGAAGACGCAAATGCCGGTTACGGAAGGATCTTTGATAAAAATAAATTCAGAATTTATCTGATCAATTCTCAGGGAACATTTGCCGATCACAGTCTGGTTCTATATCTGATAACCGAGGATGGCAACAGTTTTGCAGGAACCCCGGAAAATTCGATTACTTTAAATACCTGGCAGCATGTTGCCGTAAGTTACGATGGTATTGACGAAGTGAAAATGTATATTAACGGCGTTGATCAGGAATTAACATATCTTAATGCTCCGTCCGGAAATATAGAAAGCAATCTGTTTGATGATCTATACATTGGCAACAGTGTTTCCGGAGGTTATACTTTCCAGGGAGTGCTGGATGAACTTCGATTGTGGGACACCGTGGTATCCGGAGAAAATATTGCAGCTAATATGACAGAATATCTGGCAGGAAACGAGACCGGACTAAAAGGCTACTGGAAATTAAATGACGCAATGGGAGCAACAGCAAGTGATGAGACCGTTAATGGTAATGATTGCACAATCCATAATGCCCTCTGGACTATTGGAACGCCCTTTGCTCCGGTAATCAACGACGATTGGGTAATTGAAAATGGAAAATGGAAAATTGAAAATTATCCGAATCCATTCAATCCGACTACGACGATTTCATATTATCTGCCGGAAGATGCTTTGGTTGAGCTCACGATCTATAACGTAAAAGGTCAGAAAATCAAAACTCTGGAACATGGAAATCAACCGGAAGGAAATCATAGTGTAATCTGGAATGGTAATAATGCTGCGGGAAAGACGGTTAGTTCCGGGATATATTTCTATGAATTACGGGTTGATGGAAGAGCGATGGCGATCAGGAAATGTCTGATGTTTAAGTAGGAACGTGAGTCGTGAGTCGTGAATCGTAATCCGTGACTCGTGACTCGTGATTTGAAATTTAACTAGACCAGGATGAGATGGAGGTTTTGTATCCAGACCATCCTGGTCTGGTTTTTTATTACGACTCACGATTCACGATTCACGACTCACGTTCTTTGCTCACCTTTTCTATTATCTCTTTCGCCAGTTTAGGCCCTATTCCTTTTATTTTTAGCAGTTCTTCAATGGTTGCTTCTTTTACTTTCTGGACGGAGCCGAAGTGTTTGAGGAGCAGGAACCGGGTTTTGGGTCCGATCCCGTTGATGGTATCCAGTTCGCTTTGCAGGGTTCTGGTTTTACGGCGTTTTCTGTGAAAACCAACTGCCGCGTCATGAGTGGTATCACGAATGTTAATGAGCAGCCGCAATGCGGAGCTGCTGCGGGGGAGGATAACGGAATCATTTCTACCGGGCAGGAATACTTCCTCGAGTCTTTTGGCGAGTGAGATGATCTCGATGTCTGTTACTGCTAATTCCTGCAAAATTTTAGTGGAGGCATTCAGTTGTCCTTTACCGCCGTCAATAACGATGAGGTCGGGTTTGTCGTCTGTTTCCACTTTGCTGAAATAGCGCTGCATGGTTTCGCGCATGGCGGCAAAATCGTCCTGACCTTCAAAGGTGCGCA
This sequence comes from Candidatus Cloacimonadota bacterium, assembly GCA_021736135.1. Classification (GTDB taxonomy): domain Bacteria; phylum Cloacimonadota; class Cloacimonadia; order Cloacimonadales; family TCS61; genus JAIPGO01. The sequence continues at coordinate 59,962 of JAIPGO010000009.1, read as the reverse complement.
TAATGAAATTGCGGTAATTTTTCTTTTTTGGTTTACCATTTTCAAAATAGACTAAAGATGAAACAACATCGGTGCCTTGGATATTGGAAATATCTATGCAGATCATTTTACGGGGGAGCCTGGTAAGTTGCAGTTTATCTTTGAGGTCTTTAACGGGGAAGATCGTGCGGTTTTTGGAGCGCAGGTGCATAAGTTTATCTTCTTCCACGCGGTTGAAGGCATTATCGGCAGCGATTTTGATAAGTTTGAGGCTGTCCCCGCGCTGGGGTACGTGGAGTTTGTTATCCAGCATTTCATTAAGTTCGGCAAAGTCGGCAGGTTCGATCTGGAGCAGGATTTTTGAGGGCAATTTATCCAGGCGGCTTTCGTAGTACTGTGAAAGGAAAGCACTGAGAATTTCGGATTCAGTATCCTTTTCTTCGAGCTGCATACGGTAGCTTTCCTTAGCCAGAAGTTTTCCTTCCACGATTTTCATTACGGTAACTGCTGCTTTATTGTTCTCTTTATAGATGCCGATGAAATCACGGTCTTTCTGGTCATCAAAAAAAAGCGTGCGCTTGCGGTTTACGCGCTGGATGCTTTGGATCTTGTCACGTAACTGGGCAGCGAGTTCATAATTGAGTTCTTCTGAGGCCTGCAGCATCTCAGCTGTGAGTTGGGTGATAATTTCTTCATTTCTGCCTGTAAGGAACTGCATAATACGTTTGATGATTATCTGGTAACTTTCCAGCGAGATTTTGCCGATACAGGGTGCGGGACACTTGCCCATCTGGAAATTAATGCAGGCTTTTCTATATTTAATTTCGTCTGACGGAATACTGCGTTTGCAGGTGCGGTGCGGGAAAATCCATTCCAGATGACGCAGAGTACGTCTGAGAGCCTTCACATCCGTAAAAGGTCCAAAATAATGCGAACCATTACGTGGCGTCTGACGTGTGACAAAAATGCGTGGAAAAGGCTCCGGCGTAAGGGCAATAAAAGGAAACTGCTTATCATCCTTGAGCATTATATTGTAGCGTGGATAATGTTCCTTGATGAGATTGCTTTCCAGGATGAGCGCTTCTTTTTCGGTGGAAACGATGATATAGTCAAAATCAATTATACGGCTGACCAGTTCGGTGGTTTTCGGATCTTTGGCACTGTTATTGAAATAAGAGCGGATGCGGTTTTTCAGATTTTTTGCTTTGCCGACATAGATGATCTTGTCGTCGGCGTTTTTCATGAGATAGCAGCCCGGTCTATCAGGTAGGAGCGCGAGTTTTTTCCGGATGGGAGAGGAGGTCATAAGCGTGATTCGTGATTCGTGATGCGTGATGCGAGAAACGAAAGACGAATATGGGACTTATAATAAATGGATGATGGACGATTGATGATGGAAAATGAAGACGAAAGATAAAGAGAAGATTTTTTTGCCGCGGATTTCACGGATTTACACGGATAAGATTTATTGGAATTACTTTGGGATATTGGATCTTTTATATTCATTGTCTATTCACCATTCACCGTTCACTGTTCACGTTTTTTTCTCACTATTTACTTTTCACTTAAATTTGATCAATTTCCGGGAGGGGAAAAGTAAAATTCCGCTGATTACGAGCAGGATGATGAGTCGGAGGGCGGATTGCCAGAAGTTCACAGGAGTGTATAGCGTCTGCAGGAAGAGGAGAATAATATAGATGGTGGCAGTGATGATGACAATTTTTAGTACTTCGGGTAAGATATTGGGAAGTATCATTTCGGGGTAGAGCTTTTTCAGGTAGTGCATGAGAATAAGGAACTGCGCCAGGGAGGAAAGTGAGGTTGCCAGAGCCAGACCGCCATGCTGCAGCCATTGCATAAGAATGATATTTAGCACAATATTAAGGGCTACAATTACAGCCGAGATTTTTACGGGTGTTTTAGTATTTTTTCGGGCATAAAAGATGGGGATGATCTGACGGTTCAGAGAATAAAAGATAAGACCCGTAGAATAGAAGACAAGCGCCATATTGGTCATTTGCAGAGATTTTTCATTAAAAGCACCCCGCATAAATATCACGCCGGTAATATCTCTGCCCAGAGCAAAAATTATACCCGTGATGGGGATCATAAGGAAGCAGAGAGTTATGAGGCTGAAGCGCAGGCTGTTGTGCAGTTCATCCCATTTTTTCTCAGCAGCATAACGGCTGAAGAGCGGTAAAACGGCCACCCCCGCAGAAACTCCGATAATCCCAAGTGGAAGCTGCATGAGCCGGTTGCCGTAATTAAGCGCAGCAATGCTGCCAGCCGGTAAAAAGGAAGCAATGATGAGATCGGCAGCCAGGTTGATCTGCCGTATAGCAAGCCCGAAAACACCCGGCAGGAATAATCTGCCGACAGTGGAAACGCTTTTATCCTTTAAGTTCAGGTAAAAGCGCATTTTATAGCCTAATTTCTTCAAAAGAGGTAAATTGACTATGGTCTGCAACAGTCCACCGAGGACAACTCCGGCAGCAGTTGCCAATATCTTATCTTCCAAAGAACTGGCGGGATTGAAGATAATATAGGCAGCGAGAACGCCAATCATGCCGATATTCAGGAAAGCAGAGGAAAGTCCTGGCAGAAAGAACCTGTCGTGAGAATTGAGAATAGCGATGAGTGTGGAAGAAAAGCCGATAAAATATAGATAGGGAAACATCAAACGTGTTAGTTTTACCGTGAGCAGAAAGCGTTCGGTATCAAAACCCGGAGCCAGCAGGCGTACAATTAGCGGGGCAGCGAGTATGCCGATTATGCTGAGGACCAGGAGTAAAAGATTAAGAATAGAGATGATATTCAGTGCGAAATTGATCTGGTTTTTTCTGCCGTCCCGGATGCCGATTTCATTATACACCGGGATAAAAGCGGAAGAAAGAGCGCCTTCTCCAAAGAGTTTACGCAAAAGATTAGGAATCTGATAGCCGACCTGAAAAGCATCAGCAACCCAGCTTGTGCCAAAAACAGCCGTCATGATCACATCTCGCAGTAAACCGAAAATGCGGCTGATAAAAACCGCAATGCCCATGGAACCTATATTCCGCGCTAATATTTTATTGCTCATTTTATTCCTGAACCAGATTTGTTGTTAATGATGAACTTTGAGGAATTTTGTCAAATTAAACGTGAAGCCGTGACACAAGACTCGAAATCCGAAATACGAAACACGAGACTCGAATCTCAGTTTTGGCAGGAAGCTGTCATCCCCCGGTTTTCTACAGAAATGATGATTGTATTCTCTTGAAATATATAATTATAGGTGTACGATGTATTAGTGATTTATTCTTTTTATTCTTTCATTAGCACCCAGATTCATCTGGGTGTTTTTTATAGCCAAAGAAAGGATGTCCAATGGCTTCAGCCACTTCTCTTTATCTGTCTGAATAATAATAATATTATTTTATCTTATTATCAAATAAGCTGAACTCGCTGAAGCGACTATACGTTAGTATCAATATTGAACCCCCTATTTAAAAATGGGGGCTAATGAGAGAATGCGTAAGAATCAGGGAATGACTCAATATTAAGAAAAAAAAATGGAGGGGATGCCATGTTTTGGCAGGAAGAAGTTGACAGGCTGGTCAGGAAATATGTGGAATACCTTTAGGGAGGGATAGTATGCGAGCAATGATACTGGAAAGGATTTGTGATCTGAAGGAGGAACTAAAGCCATTGAGACTGGTGGAGATGGCAGTTCCGGAACCTGGGAATGACGAAGTGCTCATTCAGGTGGAAGTGTGTGGAGTCTGTCATACAGAGTTGGACGAGATCGAAGGCCGCACGCCACCGCCAGTGTTTCCGGTGATATTGGGGCATGAGGTAGTTGGACGGATCGTAAAGACGGGTTCTGCAGTAAAGAGCTGGCAGAATGGCGACAGGGTCGGGGTAGCCTGGATATATTCAGCTTGTGGAAAATGCTCCTGGTGTCGGTGTGGCAATGAGAATCTGTGTCGGGAATTTCTGGCAACCGGTCGTGACAGGAATGGGGGATATGCAGAATACATGATTGCACCGGCAGGATTTGTGCACATGATTCCGCAATTTTTCAGCAGTAGTGAAGCAGCGCCGTTATTATGTGCTGGAAGTGTAGGCTATCGGTCTTTGAAGCTGGCAGAGATAAAAAATGGGGACGTGTTAGGTTTAACCGGTTTTGGGGCAAGCGGTCATCTTGTTTTGCAGGTCGTGCGTTTTCTGTATCCGGAAAGCAGGATAATGGTTTTTGCCCGAAATGTTCAGGAACGTGAATTTGCTTTAAGACTTGGTGCCAGTTGGGCTGGTGATACGGATGAGCGGTCACCTTATAAATGCCGGGCAATAATAGATACAACTCCGGCATGGAAACCGGTAGTGGAAGCTTTAGCAAATCTGGAAGCTGGTGGCAGACTGGTGATCAATGCTATACGAAAAGAGAGTCTGGATCAAAATTATCTCTTACACCTTGACTATGCCAGACATCTCTGGCAGGAAAAAGAGTTGAAATCAGTGGCAAATGTAACTCGGGCGGATGTAAGCGAGTTTCTACAACTTGCTGCTGAAGCAGGGATAAAACCGGAAGTGCGGGAATATGAACTGGCAGAAGCTAATAAAGCGCTGCTGGAGTTGAAAGGAGGAGAGATAAAGGGTGCCAAGATACTTTTTATTCGTCACTCGATTAAGAAAAGTAAACGGTGAATAGTGAACAGTGAATGGAATGACTTTTTTCTTGCCAGCAGGAGAGAGGTTTGGCAAGTGTGTCATTATCAGTGAGTGAGGTATTAATGAAGCGGATATTGGTTATAATTTTTTTTCTACAGTTTGCATTAACTGCCAGTTGTGTGGACAGGGAAATTGTTAAGCTGCAGGAACGTGATGATATAGTCTGGGGATATGGGGAAGACAGTGCTGAAGTGACTGCACGGGAGCAGGCGGTCGAGGAACTGGCAAGTACCATCAGCAACTGGTACCTGGTTAGTAATGGATTGAAAGAAAAATTCAGTTACGGGCGGAAGGCACAACTGGGACGTTTAACAAAAGTCTGGCTGGATGATTTTATAGCAGATATAACAGAGGTCAGCAAAAGTGGTGAAGTGTTTTTATATCTGGAAAAATCAGCAGTTCAGGAACATTATAATACACTGAAAAAAGAGATCAGGGATAAGATCGTAAAAGCTGAAGAAGCTATGCAATATAACAAGCTGGGTATTTATCTCAGGAATCTTTACTGGGCATTGATCCTTAGTGATATTATCCCGGATCTGGAAATAGAAGTCGCTGGATCAATCTGGAATCGTGACCGCTTTATTGACGAGATCAGCGAAGTCGTGGAGAATTTATTCATCAAAGTTAAAGGGAACGAATATCATCTGGGAATGCGGCGATTGCTATTCCATGTGCTTTATGAGAACCGCCCGGTAAATGATCTGCGGCTGGGAATAATACTGCCGGAGGGAAATCAGGGGTATTCTGTGGAAGACCGTTTTTTAGAGATAGACCTTTTCGGGGTGGAATTTGAAAAATTACCCAATCTTTCATTTATGATAGACCTGCAGGACCGGCTGACGGGAGTATGGGGAGAAAGGATAAAGCGATTAGGCGAGATCACGGGAATGAATGCTTTTGAAGCCAGCAAGTCGATACCACTGCCGCAGAAAAAAGCAGAATTTCTCTACTGGGATGAGCAGATTTATCCGTTGCTGGCAGATAGTACTTCACAGCGTGAAGTGGAAGCTAATCTCAGTGGATTTCTGGAAAATATCGAGTATGGTGAAGAACATAACACGGGAATATTCAGCAGTGAAGGCGTGCGTCAGGAGACGGCAAGTCTGCTGGCAAGTCTTGACATCCGCAACCTGTTAACGGGCGGAAGGATCAAAGTAGAAGAAACTGCCTCTTTCCGCATCTGGCGGGGATTTAAAATTGGCATAAATTTTGCAGGGCAAATAGAAGCTGACTGTAACCTGGTTATAAAAACGGATCGTAGTAACCGCATCAGTGGCGTCTGGCTGGGTATGAAACCCATCGATTACCGGGTGTTGCGACAGAACTGGCAAAAAGAAGAGAATCTGCATCAGTTTCTGGAGATAATTGAAGATATGGAACGTAATTATACCCGCAATTTAATGGGAAGAATCTCAGAAGGTTTTAGTGAAATGCCGGATTATCCTGAACAGGGTTGGAAATGGGCGGAAATTGAAGATATCAGGCTTGAGGAACTGGAAAACGGAGCTCTCTACGAATATAAATTGATCTTATGCAACGAAGAAAGAAGCTGGCAAGGCAGGTTTTCCGGCATCAGGGGCGGAGAGTAATAATTGGGTAAAATCAGAATATTATCAGAAGAAGTAAGTAACAGAATAGCGGCAGGTGAAGTAATTGAACGACCTGCTTCCGTGGTGAAAGAGCTGGTGGAAAATGCCATTGATGCCGAGGCAGACCAGATCATTGTAACCATAGAAAACGGGGGCAGGACTCTGATCAAGATCGTTGATAACGGCTGCGGTATGAGTGAGGATGATGCCCTGACTGCTTTTGAAAGGCATGCAACCAGCAAAATACGCACGGTAACGGATATTTTCAGCATATCATCCCTGGGTTTTCGGGGTGAAGCTTTGCCAAGTATAGCCTCTGTGAGTAATTTAACCATATTAACCCGCTCCAGTGAAGATGAAGTTAGCACCAGGATCGAATTCAAGGGTGGCAGACTAGTGGAAGTGAGTAAAACATCTTCAAATCCGGGTACCACTATTGAAGTTCGGCAGCTTTTTGGCAATGTTCCGGCAAGGCGTAAATTCCTGAAATCAGAAGTTGTGGAATTTAATCATATCTTACGCTATATACATTACCAGTCGCTGGTTTATCCGCATATTTCCTTTCGGCTGCTTGCTAATGGCAGAGAGAAACTGCATTACCCGCAGGTAGAAAGCCTGGAAGAACGTATCCGGGCAGTTTTTGGTGACAGTTTTTTTAAGGAGAATCTCTTACGGGTAGATGAAAGCAAAGATAATATTCGTCTTTACGGTTATATGGGAGGTATTGATGAAGAAGCAACCGGTTTTGATAAGAATTATCTTTTCGTTAACGGGCGTTTCATTAATGACAGGATAATCTACCACAGCATAAAATCATCTTATGAGCCGTTTTTAAAGAAATACCGCACTTTTCAGCATGGTAAAATACCGCCTTACATATTCTTTCTGGAAATAGATCCTGCTCAAGTGGATTATAATGTGCATCCGGCAAAGGCAGAAGTAAGATTTCGAGATTCAGGGATGGTGCACAGTTTCGTGAAAGCAGTATTAACAGGAAAGTTACTGGAACATGAGGATGCCAAATACAGCGTGATCAAGGAAAAGATACGCGAAACTTCCGCTTCGGAAGGAATTAATAAGGTGGAAGCACGTATCTTTAATAATAAAACTGATAAGAAACGTTTTTCGGAGGTGGAACGAGAACTGAAGGATGTTTATCAACCGGATATTTTTAAGGGAAGAGAAGCATCAACGGAAGAGCTGCAGCGCCGGTTTGTGGAAAACCGCCAACGGGAAGAACGCCAAGCGCTTTTGCCTTCGGAAGAGGAAATTGTTAATCCCTGGCAATTACACCAGAGCTATATACTTGTGGCAACTGAAGACGGGATGCTGGTGATTGATCAACACGCGGCTCATGAAAGAGTAGTATATGAAAAACTGTTGCAGCGCATTCATGGTGCCCCGGCTGAAAGCCAGAAACTTCTTTTCCCGATAGTTGTGGAACTGCCACCATATATGAGTTCCACCATTCCGCAATTGCTGGAAGAAAAGAAGGATTTATTTTACAATATAGGATTCGGGATAAAATCATTCAGCGGTAATTCCATCGTGATAGACGAAATTCCCGCGGAACTGGAAAACTGGGATGGGGGAGAGATATTTATATCGATAATCAAGCAACTGGAAGATGAATTGGGTGAAACTGAGGATTTTCGGGATGGGCTTGCCAAGTCAGTAGCCTGCAAATCTGCAGTCAAAGCCGGTCAAAAGCTGAGTAGAAAAGAGATGCTGGCGCTGATTAATGACCTTTTTGCCTGCGATATACCTTACTACTGCCCTCATGGCAGACCTGTTATCATTAAAATGACCATTCATGAACTGGAACGGCGTTTCAAACGCATTGAAACCTGATGCAGGAAAAGTTTCTAATCATAATGCAGGGTCCTACAGGTGTGGGTAAAAGCTCACTTGCTGAAGCTCTGTCACTGAAATTTAACGGGGAAATAATTTCTGCTGATTCCCGGCAGGTGTATCGCTATCTGGATATTGGAACGGCCAAACCGGACAGTGAAACAAGAGACAGAATAAAATACCATTTACTGGATATTGTATCGCCTGATGAGGATTACAATGCCGGACAATTCCGGCTTGATGCCCTGGAATGCCTGAATGATATCTGGGGGCGAGGTAAAATTCCTTTCGTTGTTGGAGGAACAGGATTTTATATCTCAGCTTTAGTCAATGGACTTGCTGCAATCCCCCCCATAAGCAGTGAAACAAGAAAGCAGGTAAGCACTTTAATTGAGCATTCTTCCCCTACGGAAATTTATAGTTTTCTCCGTCAGGTGGACGCGGAAGCGGCAGCCGGTATTGAGATGAATGATCTGCATCGGCAGCAACGAGCGCTGGAGGTTTTTACAGAGACGGGAACCCCGCTTTCCGCATTCTGGAAAGCAGGTCAAAATAAATTTGAATATAACTATCTGAATATCCTCTTCACACGGGATCGAATCAAGCTATATGACAGGATCAATAGACGCGTTGATCTTATGTTGGAGGCTGGATTGACTGAAGAAATAAAGTGGCTGCTGAATAATGGCTACAAAGAAAGTGATCCCGGTTTGAATTCGGTTGGTTACAGAGAGTTCTTTCCCTGGTTGAAAAACGAGGTTTCACTTGCCGAAACAGTGGAAAAAGTGAAGCAGCACAGTCGTAATTATGCAAAAAGACAACTAACCTGGTATAGAAAACAGGAATTTCATTTGACAATCGATCTGGATTCTCTTAACCTATATCATGTACAGGAAAAAATTGAAGAGTACTGGAGAAAATAACAGGATATGATAGTAGCAAGAATTAATGGTAAGGAAATCACTTCCAGACAGTTAGATTGTGAAAGTATTTTTATGAACCTCCGCTGTAAAGATATTTCAGCCCAGGAGACTACTAGGAAAGCATTGAAAAGCCTGATTAATACTGAGCTGGTCACTCAAGCTGCTGAAAAATTAGGGATCATTGTTGAGGAATATGAAGTTGATGAAGGTTTTGTGGATGTGATCACTCATTTTTGTACCGAAGAGAAATATAAGGCAAAACTGGAGGAATACCATCTCACCGAAACCGAATTGAGAAACCGGCTGGAGAAACACATTCTCGTCGGCAAATACCTGCATAACAGATTTGACTGCGATGATGATGATTGCGAAGAAAAATTGCTAAAGTTCTTCGAGAGCAACAGCGACCTGTTTATTACAGAAGATAGAGCTCGGGTAAGCCACATTTTGATAAGTAACAATTTACCTGACGCTATAGAGACTGCCAGAAATATTAGAAAAAAGATCAAGACTGAAAAGGATTTTGAAGAACTGGCTCAAAATAATTCCTGTTGTCCCAGTGTTCTGAAGAACGGCGATCTGGGGTATGTTATTCCCGGACAACTAATGCCGGAGCTGGATGAAGCTATCTTCAAGCTCAATAAAGGTGAAGTAAGTGATATTATCGAAACAATTTTTGGCTACCATATCTTTTATATCAAAGAATATGAGCCTGCCCGGAGACTTGATTTCCTGGAAGTTAAGCATCTCCTGAAGCGTTACCGTCAAAAGATGTTTTTTGAACTGAATGTTGAGAAGCACTATGCCGAACTGCGCCAGCAGGCTGATATTGATATAAAATAATCCATAATTTACAATTAAGGGGAGAATAATGAGAAAACTTAGCGTAAAGCTGGATAGAATAGCCGGATTAAGAAATCTCAGGGATTCACTTGAGCCGGATCCGGTTACTGCTGCCGCTATCTGCGAACTTAACGGTGCCGATAGTATTTCTGTGCGTCTCAGTTCAGGTCAAGTTGCCATTCAACCGAGGGATATTAAGCTTTTAAGAGAGACCGTGCAAACCTGCCTAAATCTGGAAATATCCAATCGCCGGGATTATATTGAACTGGCACAAAGCTATAAACCCGATATGATCACTATAATTCCGACTTATCATGAAAACAATGTGATCCAGAAGGGTCTCAAAATGAATAAAAACCTGGACGAAACAGTTTCCGAATTACGTGAAAAAGGTTTTAAAGTATGTTTTCTGATGGATCCTGACCCGGAACAGATCAAACAGGCAGCCAGGCTGGACATCCAGATGATTGAAATATGTACGGGAAACTTCGCATTTTTAACCGATAATAAGGAAATTAACCTCGAAATAGAGAACATTCATCGTTCCGTAGATATCGTGAAACAGTATCATAAGATTTGTGCCGTGGGGCATGGCATTGATTACCGAAACATCAGAACGCTGGTGGAAATTAAGGGAATTGATGAATTCCGCATTGGGTACACGTTGCTGGCGCGTGCTATTTTTTCGGGACTGGGACAAGCTGTACGCGATCTGCGTGAGATTATCGGTTAATCGTAATTTTTTCGTGTTGCCGGATCTGTTATAACCGGCTTAATAAATTCCTGCCACTGGTCGCTGTTCCAGGTTCCCAGTTTTTCATGTACATCAAAATATTTCTCGGGAATTGGATGAGTTCCCAATATTACTTCTACATCATATTTCTGCTGAATATAATCACGAAAATAACTGATGCGTGGACATGGCGGATATCCGACCAGCAGCCCTTGGCAAAATGGACAGTGTTCACGCCATTTTTCAGCATTTCGTCAACTGCGTATTCGATGTTTCCTCCGGGGCAGCCATCACAGGAAGTGTAACCAACCAGTTCCACATCACAATTTTCATATCTGCCAAAGGCGCCTTCCCTGTTTTTTAGAGCTCGCAGGCATTTTCCTCCAGCGCATCTACGGTAGCGGTCGCAGATTATAATGCCAATTTTTCTAGTTTCCATTATTATTATTCTCCGATAATTTTTACAAGCACTCTTTTGCGGCGCATGCCGTCGAACTCGCCATAGAAAATCTGCTCCCAGGGTCCGAAATCAAGCTTTCCCTCCGTGATGGCAACCACTACTTCGCGCCCCATAATGGTTCTTTTCAGATGAGCATCGGCATTATCTTCAAAACCGTTATGTGCATACTGGGAATAAGGTTTTTCCGGGGCAAGTTTTTCCAGCCAGCGCTCGAAATCGCTATGCAGTCCACTCTCATTATCATTAATAAATACACTTGCTGTGATATGCATGGCATTAACAAGGCATAAGCCTTCTTTTATTCCGCTTTCCCGCAGGCAATCGTTTATCTGGGGAGTGATATTGAGCAGTTGCCGGCGAACGGCAGTATTATACCAGAGTTCTTTGCGATATGATTTCATTTACTTTGCCTGCAAAACAATATTGTCAAACCAGCGGTCCAGATCTTTGAGCAGAGTTTTATTCAGTTCTTTTTCCAAGTCACGATAGACTCTGGAAATTGCTTCCGAGTCAGAAACTGAACCCGAACGACCCTTGGGATTAAATGTGAGTATGTTCTCGTCCTGCGGATTTGTAAGATCAAGTGCCAGTTCCCAGCGATAAAAGATAGTCTCATCAGCTCGATTAAGGTCAGTCTTTTCGATGATAATTTTCCCGCTGCAGGTGAGATAGCCTTCCGTATCTGAAATCCGGAATCCTTTTTGGGTCAAAAGCCTCTTTATGATGCTGGTAATCTTCTGATCTTCATCGTTTTCCACTATTATGGTAAAGGTTATCCCGCGCGCCAGATCATGGTATGTCTGTTCCACTTCTCTCACTTCGTAATCTGCGCTGATCATGTCACCCAGAGAGGGGGAAATTATCTTTACCTGACGCAGAAGGTCTTCATTTTTGATGGCGATAGTCCAGGCCGCTCCTGCGTAAGCATATTTGTCAAGAGGGTCAGCGAGAATTGAGCTCTGCTTAAGATAATAGTTAACTTTTTCGCTGTTTCCGGAGATCATCTCTTCATAGATCGTGGCAGTGGAAAAGCGCTCCAGATAGGCAATACTGTGCACTTTGCCCATTTCATCAGTAAAGCTTTCACCGAACTGGATGTTGATTAGGGATTCTTCTGCTGAAAGCTGAATATTACGTGTTACTTTTCCATAATCCTCAGTTTCTGTTTCTGCACCACGGGTTAATTCCTCATAACGTAATTCAGTTATTTCGGAAGTTTGCACATCAGAACGAAAGATACGCGCCAGTTTTCCTGCTGCATCCTGTTCTGCATCTGAACGTGAAAAACCGGAACCGATGGCCGTGATATAAGTACGGCTGGGATAGCGGCTTTCCGGATTGGTCAGCCATTCAGGCTCCCCTGCGCTTTTCTTATTGCCGGCGCAGGAAGTCATCACCAGTAATAAGGCAAGGATCATTATAATAGCTCTTTTCATTTTTATTACCTCTATTGCAGACATATTGATTCTATGATATTAAGTTTATCCGGAGTAATTTCCACTTTTCCCCGGTTATCTGAATAAATAATACTGCCAAATTTATTATAATAGTTGATCGTAATCTGGTGAGTACCTGTGGACAAAGGTATATCTGCAATGTAAGCAACTTTTGGAAAGAAATGCGAAATGCGCAGGTCTGCCTGTTCCGTGGCGGATACGGCAATATCTGTACCTATTGCCGCCAGTGAAGAAAGAAAATCGTTATTGAACTGCTTATCCATCTTGTCTTTACCCTGTTTTGCCAGCAAGCCTTTGGATACTGTGCGCAGGATGGTTTTAAGATAAACCAGCGGTTTTTTTACTGCAAAAGTTGCTTCTGCAACTTTATCAATACTCTCAACTTTATGAGTTCGGTAACTTTTCTCGTCGATCAATACTTCCATTCGGTAGATATTCGAAGGGCGCGGCTGAAAAAGCGGGATTTCGAATTTAAAGAATAGATTATCCTCCACGTCTTTCCAGTAAAACATATCTGCATAATTAAGCACTTCCTCACCGGATAAACTTTCCTTAGATTCTCCAATGAAGATATGGTCTTTAAAAGTACGTATCCACCAGGTTTTTGAGCGCTTATCTGGTGATAATCCCGTGAAGCAGAAAAGATTCAGATGCGCAGCTCCATCAGGTTGCAGTCCTGCCGATATATCCGGTGCATCAAAATTATAGATGCTGCCCTGTTCTTCCCAGGCAGCTCTGAATCTGTCTGCATCAATGCGCACATCATCCCATTTTCCACTGTTGCGGTATAAAAGAAGGCTTAAATATCTTGCCAGCGCTGAATTGAAAAAACGGTTCTTACCAGCTTCCAGTTTGATTTTGGCATCTTTGGAAGTGTTAAGTCCTGAACTTAATCTGGCATATTTATCTTCCAGGGCAGTCAGCTTTTCATTAACCCGGCGCACTTCTACAAAGGCTGCTTCATTGTCTTTACAATGGATATAATTCAATGATTTAAAGATGTTGATATAGATGTCTTCGTAATCTTCTCCGGCATAATCAAGCGCATTATCATTCAGCAGCAGGGAAAGTGCCGCTTTAGAAATGCTTTTTGTATATAGTTCCTCAATTGCTCTTTCCGCCTGCTCCAGCATCGCATTGCTGCGCTCATATTCGCCCTGGTAATGCAGCAGCATACCCAGATCAAGAAAATACATTACCCTGTCCTTGAGCTTATATACTATATCTTTAGCATTCTCTGTTGCCGTTATTGCTGTGCCAAAATCTCCATTAAAGGCCATTTCCGTTGTATCTGAAAAAAATGTCTTATTCGTTCCCATATAGGAACAGCTTAAAAGGATAATGCTCAGTAAGATTAAACTTATGCTTCGAAAATTCAATATATTACCACTTTGCCTTAGCAGGAGAATCAATCTTTGATATCGGGACGGAACCCATCCAGAGTTTCTCATTGGTTTCCAGATTGATCAGTTCCATATCCACCTGGTATGTGATCACGGATTTTCCACCTTTGGTATCCCGTGTGGATTTTATGCTTCCCTGCAGCATTATATCAGCGCCTGTTTCTCTGGCTAAAGCCTTTGCTGTTTCATCAGAGGCATAGTTTTGTTGTTCCATGCGTTCATCACGGATTTCTTTTCTTTCTGTGCGTGAAGCTACTAATTTTACTTTGCCGCTGTTAGTGATCTGGGTTTCAATGGTTTTTACAAATGACTGCGTTTCAATGTGTTCACTGCTCAGGTTTCTTATTGTGCCAACGATAAGTACCGGTTTTCTGCCTTCTTCCTCTCGGAAACTGGGCAACCACGGTGAGGAAAGCATTTCCATAGTTATCTGTTCGGATACTATTCTGTTATCATTTTCACCCCAGCGCCAGGAATAATCGGGAATTTCATCCAGACTGACGCGTTTTACCTGAGGTGTACTGCTGGCGCAGCCGCTCAGCATAAATACAACAAGGGATACGATGGCGAAATAGATGATTTTCTTCATAATTTTCTCTCTTTCTTTTAATTGAATATCAGGCAGGATCCCGTAGAATCCTGCCGGTTTATACTAAAGTTTTTTGCCTATTTCAAAGCCCTTTTCGATTGCTAACACATTCATTTCATAAAGCTCAGGTGCCTTTTTCTTTAAAGGGGCGATGGAATCAAGCATCGTTTCAATCTTCACCAGTCCCGTTCTACCGATTATGATGCCAATTGCCACCATGTTCAGCACACGGGCACTACCTATCTCTATGGCAATGGAAGACATCGGTGCTTTCACAATGTCAATGTCGTCTCTGTCTATACCGTTAGGACACATATCTTCATTATAGATCAATAGTCCTCCGGCTTTGATATTATATCCAAATTTATCTATGGATGGCTGATTAAGAGCAATCACGATGTCCGGATAAGATATTATGGGTGAACCAACAGGTTTATCGGATATAACTGTGGATACATTTGCCGTTCCACCCCGCATTTCCGGTCCGTAAGATGGCAGCCAGGAAACATTTTTGCCTTCCACCATGCCTGCTTTGACCATAAACTTGCCAATGGTCAATACACCTTGTCCTCCAAATCCTGCGCAGATCATTTCAGATTTCATTTATGCCTCCTTGCCTTTATCGCGGTAATTCTTCACATTGAAGAAGGGAAGCATATTTTCCCGTGCCCAGTTCCGTGATTCCAGAGCATCAAGTCCCCAGTTCGTGGGGCAGGTGGAGACGAATTCCACAAACGTGAATCCACGCTCTTCTTTATTATACTGCAAGGCTTTAAGTACTGTCTTTTTGGCTTTCATGATCTCTGCGGGTGATAATAAACTTACTCTTTCGATGAAATAAGGTGCCACCAGTGAATCAAGCAATTCACAAACGCGGATCGGGTAACCGATATCATCCACATCTCTACCGTAAGGTGATGTTGTGGTTTTCATATTCGGTAAGGTTGTTGGAGCCATCTGACCCCCTGTCATGCCGTAAATCGCATTATTAACGAAGAATACGGTGATATGTTCTCCACGATTAGCTGCATGCACTATTTCTGCCGTGCCTATCGCTGCCAGGTCGCCATCTCCCTGATAAGTGAAAACGTGCATATCAGGACGCGCTCTCTTCATGCCGGTTGCCAGCGCCGGCGCTCTGCCATGGGCTGCTTCCTGCATGTCTATATTAAAGAATTTATATGCAAATACGGAACATCCTACGGGCGCTACGCCCATCATCTGGTTTCTCATGCCTAGTTCATCTATCGCTTCCGCTATCAGCCGGTGTGCCACACCATGAAGGCAGCCGGGACAATAGGTGAAATTCAAATCGGTAAGTGTTTTTGGTCTCGTTGCTATTATCTGCATGTTTCCTCCTAAAGATTTTCCCTGATTTTTGTTAGAACTTCTTCCGGAGTAAATAATATGCCACCTACTTTACCCATAAATTCTACCGGAACTTTGCCATTTACTGCTAACTTCACGTCCTGAACCATTTGTCCCAGATTCAGCTCAAAAACGATTACTTTCTTTACCTTGGGTCCCACAGCTTTTGCCACTGCATCATAAGGATAGGGCCACAACGTGATCGGACGCACGAGTCCGATATTATGTCCTGCCGCATTCAGATCATCAACTGCAGATTTACAGATGCGTGATGCCGTGCCAAAGGCTACAACCAGAATTTCATTATCAGCGTTTACGTCATAATCTTCCCAGCGTTGCTCATTGCGGGTGATTTCTTCGTACTTTCTGCCTAATTTTAATACATGCTGTTCCAGCACTACCGGGTCTATTTCCAGAGAATTGATCTCATGATGATGATGATTCGGTTCGTCTTCATTAGGACAGCAGCACCAGTCCAGATGCTGATTATCTAGAACTTTCAGCTCTTCTTCCGTTTTATAGGGTTGAAATTCCACCGGCTCCATCATCTGACCTAAAAGCCCGTCTGCCAGTATCAATACCGGATTGCGGTATTTATCTGCCAGATCAAATGCCAGTGATGCCATGTCAGCAAACTCCTGCACAGTGCTCGGTGCCAGTACGGGAGTGTAATAATCACCATTACCGCCACCACGCGTTGCCTGGAAATAATCACCCTGCGCCGGCTGGATATCACCTAAACCAGGTCCACCACGCTGCACATTTACGATCACTCCCGGTAGATTTGCGCCTGCCATATAAGATATGCCTTCCTGTTTTAAAGCTATGCCCGGTGATGATGATGACGTCATCACCCGCTTGCCGCAGCCGGAAGCTCCATAAACCATATTAATGGCTGCTATTTCACTTTCCGCCTGCACGAATGTGCCCTTTACTTTCGGCATCATACGCGCCATATATTCGATCAATTCGCTTTGCGGTGTGATCGGGTAGGCAAAATATAAACGGCAGCCAGCTCTGATCGCTGCTTCTGCCACTGCCTCATTTCCTTTCATTAATACTTTTTCTGACATGTTACCCCCTTATTTCTCGATCGTTATCGCCACGTCAGGACAGGTGGTGTAACACATCTTGCAGGCTATACAAGCTTCCTGGTCAAAACATTCAGCATAATGATAGCCTTTCTTGTTAATCTTTTCGGAAAACCGGATAATCTTCTTGGGACAGGCATCAATGCACAGTCCGCAACCTTTGCAATAGTTCGGATCAACGGTCATTCTCGCCATAAATCACTCCTTGCTATATTTTATTTACATTAAACTAATAATCTAACTGCTTTTATTCATGTCAAAGCATTTTTCCTGAAATCAGTATCGTGTGCTTCCAATTTTGTGAATGCCGTCAATCAGACACAACAAAAAAGCATACACGTATTTTTTTGAGGATATGCTTTTTGTTGTGGCTGTTCAGTGAGAATTTCTGTTTTTTTTTCTTTTGACATAATTTTGCTTATATTTTTTATAAATCAGCGAATGGGGGAATAAATAATGATAAATCTTCTAATGGAAGTTCTCAAACATGCCGTGATGATCACGGGTTTCGTATTTGTTATGATGCTTCTGATCGAGTATGTTAATGTGCAGACACGGGGTGTATGGCTACATTTTCTCAAACAGAAACCATTGATGCAATATCTCATTGCTGCCGGATTAGGCGCATTTCCAGGTTGTCTGGGTGCATTTACCATTGTTGCCATGTATTCGCATGGTATCGTTTCCATAGGGGCTGTGGTTGCTGCCATGATCGCCACCAGCGGTGATGAGACCTTCGTAATGCTGGCTATGATCCCCAGCCAGGCATTAATTATTATCGCCCTCACTTT
Source organism: Candidatus Cloacimonadota bacterium (assembly GCA_021736135.1). Classification (GTDB taxonomy): domain Bacteria; phylum Cloacimonadota; class Cloacimonadia; order Cloacimonadales; family TCS61; genus JAIPGO01. The sequence continues at coordinate 42,172 of JAIPGO010000009.1, read as the reverse complement.
CGTTATTGGCATCATTGCCGGTTTTGCTACTGATAAAATATTTCCCCATCTTGATCTTCATAAATCACACCGCAAACTTCCCCTTCATCTAGAAGAGAAATGCCAGTGTCTGCCCAAGGGTAATCTGCTGGTTTACATGAAAAAACCATCCATGCAGAGAGTGCTGCTGATCATGGTTTTATTACTTATCCTTATCGGATATGCTTCCGGTGTTGTCGCAGATGATCTTATGCTCTGGATGAAGGTCACTGTGGTGCTGGTGACACTTTTCCTTATGTTTGTGGCAGTTACGGTGCCTGAGCATTTCCTTACCGAGCATCTCTGGGATCACATTGTTAAAGTGCATCTGCCCACCATTTTTGCCTGGACTTTAGGAGCATTACTGTTTATTCACATTCTAATGCACTTCTTCGCCGTGGAATCATGGATTTCCAATAACAGCTATATTGTACTGCTGATTGCCGCTCTCGTCGGCTTAGTTCCCGAATCCGGTCCACACCTGATCTTTGTAACGCTTTTTTTCGAGGGTACTATCCCCTTCAGTATTCTTCTTGCCAGTTCCATAGTCCAGGATGGACACGGCATGATACCGATGCTGGCAGAAAGCAGACGCGGATTTGTTTTTGTAAAAGTGATAAACCTGATAGTCGGTTTGATCATAGGATTCACGTTCCTGAAACTGGGATATTAACCCCCAGGAAAAAATAAAAGAGTTTAAAACCGCGGATAACGCAGATTAAACGGATAAAAGACAATACGGAAAGTGATCACGAGTAGTATATTTCTCATATTCCTCTTCTATCCGTTCAATCCGTTCTATCCGCGGTTCAAATTCTTTGTTAAGTTATAATTACAAGTAAATATACAAACCGCGGATAACGCAGATTAAACGGATAAAAGACAATATAGAAATTAATCACGGATATTATATTTATCTTTCTCCTCTTCTATCCGTTCTATCCGCGGTTCAAATTCTTTGTTAAGTTATAATTACAAGTAAATATACAAACCGCGGATAACGCAGATTAAACGGATAAAAGACAATACGGAAAGTGATCACGAGTAGTATATTTCTCATATTCCTCTTCTATCCGTTCAATCCGTTCTATCCGCGGTTCAAATTCTTTATTAAGCTATAATTACAAGTAAATATACAAACCGCGGATAACGCAGATTAAACGGATAAAAAACAATACGGAAAATAATCCTAATAGTATATTTATCTTCTTCCTCTTCTATCCGTTCAATCCGTTCTATCCGCGGTTCATAAAATTTTTTTTTACTTTTTTTCCCAGATTATACGTTCGATTGTGACTTTTGGGTAACTTCCGAAATTTACCAATAATCCTAGTTTTAACCCGGTTGCCTTCAAATAATTCATCACTTGAGCACGGTGTATATCTTCCAGACTTTTTACAGCCTTGATCTCAACAATGATCTCATTATAACAGATAAGATCGCAGACATATTTCTGTTCAAGCAAATAACCATCATATTCCAGGTTCAATATTACACCTGCAGCAAAAGGAATATTTCTGATTAAAAGTTCTCTCTCCAGGCATTCCTGATAAACAGCTTCTAAAAATCCACATCCCATAGTATTATAAACCTGAAAAGCAGCACCTCTGATCTTGTAACTCTCTTTCTCAAATAGTAATTGCCCCATAGAAACTCCTTTGAAAACGAATATTTTTCAACCGCGGATCACACAGATTTAACGGATAAAAGACAGAACGAAAAGTATTAGCATATTAAATTCTTTTACTTCTTCCTCTTCTATCTGTTAAATCCGTTTTATCCGCGGTTCAAATTCTTTATTAAGCTTTTGTTACACTTAAATATACTAACCGCGGATAACGCAGATTAAACGGATAAGAGACAAAAAAGAAAGTGACCTAATATAATATATTCTCATCTTCCTCTTCTATCCGTTAAATCCGTTTTATCCGCGGTTCAAATTCTTTATTAAGCTTTTGTTACACTTAAATATACTAACCGCGGATAACGCAGATTAAACGGATAAGAGACAAAAAAGAAAGTGACCTAATATAATATATTATCATCTTCCTCTTCTATCCGTTAAATCCGTTTTATCCGCGGTTCATAATCTTTGTTAAGCTATTATTACACTTATAATTTAACCGCGGATCACACAGATTAAACGGATAAAAAAACCTGAACTCTTCAGCATCTTCTTTTTTCCACTTAATCAGATATGTCCACGGTTTATTAATATTCTCTTACTGCAGCGGAGTTATTACGTCGATAAGTTCCGGCAGAACCATTCCTATATTCTGTAAGTGCTCGATTTTCGGTACACCGTTACTGTTCCAGCCTCTGCGTAAATATACTGCATCCAGAAGCTGTTCATATCTGTCTTCGCGGTATTTGCGCACTGCTGCCATTTTCTCCTTCAGGCTCATTTTCGCGGGATCAAGACCTATTTTTTCGGTCAGTTCTTTATCATATCGGGCACTTCTGCTCAAGTATTCAGCTTCAGTTACCGGTCCGCAGGCGCGATATGGCTGGGCATCATTCTTTCTGAGTCCATATCCGCGGCGGATATTGAATATCCTCTGGAAATTATATACCCGTTCGCTCTGACGCACCATTTCTACCTTATCAATGTTACTCCCCGTGACGGCATTATAGATGGTAACGTAATTATCAACGTGTTCCGGCACTTTTGCCGGTTCAGCAGTTTTGGCATTTCCTGCCGGTTCCACATCGTTCCACGGTAGTTTGCAGAGTCCCATCAGTCCGAACCAGGTTCTGAACATGGGGAAATAGTGGAGGGCTTCCGCTTTATCTTCAAATGTAGGTATCTGGTTATTGACCATATCCATAAAGATAAGCCATGCTTCATCATGCTGCGGACCTTTATTGGTCATGGCATATCCGCCCTGCTGAGCGAGTGATTCCTTGGATACGTACTGGCTGTATTCCAGTCCTTTATTCTGCATACCAATATCCTGCATGAATTTCAGGTCGCCACCATATTGTTCATGGAATATCTTTGTCATTCTTTTAGTGCCTTGACCCAAAATCACACCAAAACCTTCACCGCGTGCCATCTGATGCATGGCTTCCAGCGCTGCGTCCGCATTGCCGAATTTAAGCTCTAGTCCACCGGTTATTTCTTTATTTATGATCCCTTTTTCATAGCATTCCATGGCAAACGCCGTCATCGTGCCGAAGGAAATAGTGTCAATTCCATAAGTATCGCAGTAAAAATTCAATTCCAATATAGCATCAGGATCAAAGTTTCCCATATTAGAGCCAAGTCCCGCTGCTGACTCATATTCGGGTCCGTCCACATGCACCGTTTTCCCCTTATAAGGTCCCGTGCGTACCTTAAAATTCTCCGATACTTTTGCGCAAGCCATCGTGCAGCCCAGCCAGCAGCCGTCACTGCTGCGCGGTGTAAATTTATCCGTCCATACGTGACTATTGATATCGTCAATATTCTTATGCACATCTCTTGCCTTGCCATACTGGAAATTATGCGTGGGCAGCAGGTCATAAGCATCCATGATCTCCATCAGGTGGGCTGTACCCACTTTCCGCATCTGGCACTGTTCATCATCAAAGTCATTCATTTCTTTGGTGAAATTCTTACCGCGCTCCTGAATGGCTTCCATATTGACCACATGGTTCATATCACCTTTCACGCCGTTACTCTTGCAGACGATGGCGCGTATCCCTTTGTTTCGGAAAACGCTGCCGATGCCGCCACGTCCTGCCTGTTTCAGCCGGCAAACCTGGCGCTGCAGATCGTAAAAACTGAAATTAAGCATGCCAATATAACTGTGGTCTGCGGCAGAACCGGCACTGACAACGGCAACTTTCATTTTATCAATCGGTTTATCGCTGGAGGCATACATCTCAGTCAACTGCTCCGCCATAATATGGCTGTCTGCTGCTTCTCCGCCTGCTTCTTTAATACTCACGGTACCCGTGGTTCCGTCAATAACAATGATCACATCTTTCTTTGCTTTTCCCTGGATTTCGAGGGCATCAAAACCACTGAATTTCAGGTAAGGTCCGAAATATCCGCCCACATTGCTGTCAATTACCACATCCGTAGTGGGGGAGATGCTTACTACCAGGCTTTTACCTGCTCCGGCATATTGCGTGATCCCGCAAATTGGTCCACCGGCGATGATGATCTCATTATCATTATCATCCCATTTTGTTTCCGGACGCGTCCCATCCCATAACAGGCGCAGTCCAAATCCCTTGCCTCCAATGAATTTCTCTTTCATCTCAGCAGTCACAGGTTTTTCCAAAATAGTGTTGTCATCAAGATTGATATAAAGCGTCTTTCCGGCATAACCGCGCTCTAACTCAACAACTTCGTAAGATTGTTCTTTCAGCAGCTTGTGACTGGCTTTCAGGTTTTTTACATCCATACCATGCTCCTTTATTCTTTTTTGATATAATTCTGATACCCTTTCTGCTCAGCGCAGAAAGCAGACTCTCCCTCCAGGGTAGGAATCAGTGCTGTGCATTATTAAAGGCGACATTCCCTATTTTCCCTAATTTTACCTGATGTCAAGCAGAATTTCCCCATCCCAAAACTGTATTAGTCCTATTCGTCCCATAAGTCCTATAAAAGCCTGCATTTTTCCTGCTATCGATGATAATTATGTCATTATAACTACCAACTACACAGTTGTAACCACTCACAATTTGTTACCTGACTATGGTGGAAAATTATATTATTGACAGATAATTATATTATAAGTGAATTATGCTGGAGGCAAACATGAAACAGATAATTATAGCAATTAGTCTATTACTTATAATGGGGTGCAGTTTCAGAAACACGGCAGAAAGTGAAAATTTGCCCATTATATCGTCATTTGATTTTTCAGGAGTTCAATCGGAAGATTATTATCAGCAGCAGCTTATTGTCGATATGGAAAACCTGCTGGAATATTCCATCAAACCTCATACTTTTTCCGGGGAATTACCTGTTTCAGGAGAGTATGATCAGGATGGCTGGTACATAAAAAAAGGCAGTCGCTGGCTTACGGAAAAGGATATCTTATTTGAATTTTCTCTAACTTCGGGTAAGCTGACTGATGCCATCCAGTTTCTGGATATAGAATATCGCACTCCTGACCAGCAGGAGGAGAATTTGCAGATTTGTGACCGGCGACTGGTGGGCACTTTGATCCTCGCTCCTGTTGAGGGATTGAGCGTGGGAAACTGTTATCGGTTCAAAGTAACGGAAACTATCAGTAATTTCTTTACAGATGGCTTCTATGCCGATCATTTCATGTATCGTCTCAATGTTACTGATCTTGACGGGATTCTACAATCTACTGGTGAATGGTATAATTCTCTGGCGCAAACGGATATCAGAGCTCTGGAATTATCCACAGTGAGCACTCCTGCCCTGTTGCCTCTTTCAGAAAATGAACTCTATCAACTGGAAGTTTATGTGGTAACCCGTTCCGGTTTTGCTGATAGTGATAATCCAGCTTCCCTGAGTTTCGCCTGTCAGGATGAATTTAATCATCCCGAAACTATTATTTATAACGGCATTGAACCCGGTACGGATATGAACGTTATTTGGGATTATAACCGTTGCTGGCTTCTGGGAGAACACCACTATGACCTGGAACGGCATGGCGCTTTAAAGAATATTAATTACGATCTGCCTCAGAAAACAGTAGCCGGTGAAACGCACTATGCTGCTCCTTTTGATATTAATTTCGAAGGAGATTATACTGCCTTGGAAAGCCCCGACCTGCAGTTTTATCTGGAATGGGGATATTGGGGACAATATGGTGAACCCGGATTTCATGGATGGCCTCCTGAAATCACGAATAACCCTTTTGATAAAGAAATCGGCTTACTTACAAATCCTGATGGCACAACGCAATATTCTGCCGAAATCGAATGGTATGAAATGCAGCTTGATGGGCAGGCAGTGCAAACAGATTATTATGGTTCCGCTGCTGAAGAACTTACGCCGGGCTGGTTAAGGATCAGAGCTTTGCACCCGCATTGCAGGCAGATCATGCTGGAAAACCTGGAGCCGGGCTGGCATACTTTCTCCGTTCGTGCTGCCGATAATTTCGGTAATATTGATCCGGAACCGGCAGTTTTTCAGTTCAGGATTTATGATTATATTGAACCGGAAGACCGTCAGGCACTCTTGATCATTGATGCTGACAGGGATAACCTAATGAGTCCCGATGACACTATTGACGATATCTACCTGGACGCACTTTCCGGTTACCCTTATGCTGTCAGCGTGATTGACCTGGAAGATCAATCAATCATTTCTGCGGAATATCGAACTTATAACAGCAATATGCATTTTGAGAGAGCTTTGATTGCGCATAGTGATCTCATTGATTATAAATGGATAATATTACACGTGGATAGCGCTTCCGGGTCATATTTTCACCGGAGTTTATGTGATAATCTCTATGATATTCATACTCAGAAAAGCAATCTGATCCTGAGCGCTGGTGCTAATCTGGCATATCTCTGTTCAAATTGCCTGTATAATGATTCCGGAAAACTGGAGAAGGTGCTCGAAGATTACTGGAGAATAGACGTCTCTTCGTCCGAACAATATGTTGAGTGTATTTCCTCAAGTACTCTTACTAATCCTTTCCTGATAGGAGCCATTCCTGCCAGTGGTATGGAAACGCATCTTGATCTTCAGCTTCCAGGCTGGAACTCTCTTGTGACCTCAAGAGCAGGATTAGGCCCCTGCTGCCGCTTTTTAGAGGAAGGTATTACTTCAGATATAATCTATCGCTATGATTGTAAACCTGTCGATTGCGAATTTTATCCACCTACCGAAGAACAGTATGCCGAATTCCATGAAAGCCCCATTGCCATTCATCATAACTTCCGGGATAGTCAGGCATTTGTCTTTGGCTTCAATCTTTCCTTTATGGAAATAGCTGATCTGCAGGCTATGTTCAATGAAATATTTATTGAGGGGGAGTAATTATGAAAAAGATCATCTTAGTCGTTACCCTTTTAGCAGTATTTTCGCTATTTGCCCGTAATCTCAATGAACAGGTGAATACTCGCGGTCTTGATGATGAGGTTGTTCTGCAGCAAAGCAACCTCGGGTTAAAAGTAAGTAATTTCGGTTGTCTGGGGAATGTTGGCAATTATGGTGATGGCTTGATCTGGCCTAATCTTACAAGTGCAGGATATTGTGAGCATCTTTTTCAGGCAAATCTCTGGGTAAGTGCAACCCGCTACCGCCGAAATGGCAATGATGAATTGCTTTACTGGCTGCCGGATGCATCCAGCAATGAAGATGTGGTTACTCAATCTGACCCCCAGTGGACTCCTGATCTGGATGTGGTTATAGATACTCTCACTACTACCGGATATGAAGGTGACCGCGATGTTATGGAATTCTTACCGGCTTTTAATCCTCTGGAATCGATTGCCTGCAATATTTTCGACTTATATAACTTAAGCGATGTTGTTCTACATAATTATGGTCAATTCTCCGGAACAGATGATGATAATGATGGTCTCACTGATGAGGATAGCCCGGGCAGACCATTTGCCGTTGATGATCCCGAAGAAAACTGGTGTTTTACTATTCCTTATGATGATGACGGGGATGGGATTTGTGATGAAGACTGGGATTCTCCTGGTTTTGAAACTACCCTTGCCTATTATTATGATTACAGCCCTTTCGGAACAATCACTGAACGGGACTGGGGAGATGGAAAAAGCCAGAGTTCGCATTATCCGCTGCATCTGGCTATTGAACAACAGACCTGGAGCTATCCTATTTGCGGACTGGAGGATATGGTCTTTGTTAACTGGAAAATACATAATACTTCCACCATAGATACCCTGAAATATCTCAGTTATGGTTTAATGGTTGATGCCGATATCGGTCCTGCTGAATGGGACACTATTTATAATGATGATGGCAGCAATTATAATGGAGACCCGGATTACGACTATGCCTTTAGTTACGATTATGATGGCGATGATGGCCTTTCTCAAAGTATTCTGGGTGCCAGGATGCTGAATTGCGATTATGGCATTTCCTGCTGGACCTGGGCTGTGGGAGATGGTCCTGATGACTCTGACTCCCAGGCTTTTGATCTGCCTTCCGGTACTATTACTCATAATGAAAAATACTGGCTGATGACCCATTATGCCAATCCCAACGGTGATAAATTTTTGTCCCTGTGGGATTTCCCCACTGCTCAAACCTGTCCGCAGGATACCCGTTTTATGTATTCCATCTATGGAGCAATGCCGCATACCGGTGACCGTGATAATAACGGTATACTCGATTACCTGGAAACCGATGAAAACGGGAAATACTTTAAAAGATATGATTTGGCACCTCTGGAAACAAAAGACCTGTATGCCGTCATGTTCATTGGAACTGATAGTGATGATCTGGATGAAAAATGCGCTGCAGCAATAGACTTTTATAACTCAGGTTTTGATCTTACTGCTTATATGAATTCACCTTCAGTACCGATTATCAGATATGTGCAGAATTATTATCATCAGTTGAAGCTTGACTGGTTGAATATCACTATTCCCGATACTTTATGGGTTAAATATAAGCAGGTTGATGCTCCCGCTTCGGATTGGACGTTTATAGAATTACCTTCGGAAACTTCCGAATATATTGTTGAGCAGATCACAGAAGCAGATTATTACGAATTCATTATTGCTGCGGCATTTGATGACGTTTACCTGGAAAGCAGAAAAGAAACTTTCTACTTTGATCCCCTGCTTGCGGGAGACGAAAATGAAATAGTCACTCAAACTCATCTGCTCAGTAATTATCCCAATCCCTTTAATCCCCAAACCACCATATCATATCAGTTATCCGAAAGTCAACAGGTAAACATCAGCGTATATAATCTCAAGGGGCAATTGGTCACAGAACTCCTGAACGAAACCTGTGATGCCGGATCTTACGAAATCTACTGGAATGCCGCCAAAGAAACATCCGGCATATATTTCCTGAAATTCCGGACTCCAGCCAGCACCACCATCCGGAAAATGCTCCTGCTGAAATAAAAATTACCGTCGTATAGGGCTTATACGTCCCATAAGTCCTATACGTCCCATTTTAAATGCCTCTCAAATCCCATAAAACCAGAAACCCCGCTTGTCCACCAGAAACCGCAATTTAGTTCCGGGAAAATCTGTTTCACTCAATTCCTGCAATACTTGCGCAGCCTTCCGGTCAGCATCAATATCCACTCCCTGCTCATAATTCTGCCGGCAACTGATGATATTGCCATATATGAAATTGCCCTCTTTATCGTAATAAACCTGCAGTACCGGTGCCAGCGGACGGTATTCACCTTCCAGATAAAATCTTCCCCAGGTGATAAAATTTCCCAGAGAATAAGCGATCAGCCTGCCCTTGTATAATTCCATAGCCCGTGGCACATGCGGTCCATGCCCATTAATCAGATCAACTCCGCAATCCACCAGCCAGTGTGCTACTGCCACCGGATTTCCCCGGTTTTCGCCCATATATATCTCATCCTCGTTTTTAATATGCAGAAAATCTTCACCTTCCCCGCCATAATGTATTGAGGCTATAATAAGGTCAGTCTCCAGTGATAGTGAATCAATAATTGCTTCCACGAAATATCTTTGCCAGTCCGAAAGACACCCGCGAAAAGGTGCCAAAGCCAGAAATCCTACCCGATAATCATCATGTTCTATTATCGCAGCAGGCTTTTCCAGAAATCCCGCATACTCAATTCCCAGAGAATCCAGTACTCTCTGTGTATTATAGCGACCCTCATCTCCAAAGTCACCGGCATGATTATTAGCCAAAGATAAAAGATCAAAACCGTTAAAAGTTAAAACACTCCCCAGTTTTTCCGGTATCCGGAATAAAAACTTTCCCTTCTTCCGTTCTGATGGTTCTCCCGCATCCAGAAAACAGCCTTCCAGATTCCCGCACAAAATATCTGCCCCCAGCAATTGTCCCCTGACTTTATGACTGACCAGTCCGCTTCCGTCACCCACAGGTAAATACCTTTCAGAAGGGTAATTAGTCCCAGGCATAATGTCACCCACAGCCATAAGGCAGAGATTATCTCCCTTGCCCTGCAGCATAAGCACCAGCGACAGTAAAAAAACAACAACCAGCAATGTTTTATTCAATTTCATAGCTGCAGGAATATTTCCCAGGCATATATGTCAATCGATTATCGCTTTGATCTGGCATTCAACTTCTTTTATTTCTCTCATAAAATATTTATTTTATATCCCCGCCAGAGAAAAAAGGTGCCTAGCCTCCGGTTGCGGAATACCTCCTATGAAACTAACTTTTCTTTATCACCCAATTTTGCCAATATATTGGGGAAATGAAGCGGTTTTTGGATACTATGATAGTGTATGCTAAAAAATTAAAATTGTTTTAATCTAAACTATAGTAGCTCCAAAATATGCACATTATAGTATAATTATAAGACAAACGAAATCCTATGATAATAACAAATCAAATAGTAATTGCCCACCTGTATTCAAAAGCTTGACTCTCCTATACGGGGTATCTGGTAAATTATAGTTACCAAACCCACCAATAATATAAACGGCAATACAGGCAACTATGCTTAACCGCGGGTTTTACACCAATGTACTAAAAGCCTTGGAGCAATTACACCAATTAGTTTACGAATTCTACTCATCTTTCTTAACCAAAGTAAAACCAAGCCGTTCTGCTGATTTCCTTAGATTTCTCGTTACCCTTTCACTATGCTGCTTTTCATAATAATCATTCCCTAATTCAATATAAGAAGACTTGTCTTTAAGCATGTTATAGTAAATTACAGCAATTTTGCGAGCAGTTGCAGTAAGAGCATTTGTATAATCAGTCTGAGCTGTTTTTCTTCTTAGAAAGCCACCAAGATAAGTTTTACTGTTTCTTAAGCTACCGGCGCACATCCTAAAATATATGGCAGCTTTTGGTTTCTTCCGACTTTTATTATTGCTGAGAATTTTTCCGCCACTTATTCTTGAATTTGGTGAAAGCTTCAACCAGCTAGCGAAATGTTTAGCATCTTTCCATTTACTCATATCAAGACCTGTCTCACCGATTAATTTCCTAATACTCAATATATCTAAGCCAGGTATTTGAGTAAGGTCAACACCAGTTAAAGAAATCAACTTTTCAGCTTCTGTGAAAATGATAGAATCATCGTAATCATCATTTTCAGATTTAATCATTATGGTTAAAAGAGATGATACCTCTTTATCGATCTTTTCGATTTCTTCTACAAAATATTCGTAGTGTATTAGCTCATACGATAGAATTTTGATATAGAAATATTGATAATTACCATTTAGTGCTTTCAGAAAATTTTCATCTGATGCTTTGACTTGCTTATTTTTGAATTGCATCAAATACTCGGGATCTGTTTTACCTGAAATTATGGCTTTCATGATATCTGTTCCTGTTTTTCCAGTAATATCACTTAGTACTTTGGGAAGTAGAACATTCATTTGAGTAAGTATTTTCTGCATCCTTAAAATATGTCTGGAATTTTCGCTTTGTAACCTTTCACGATATCTCATCAACGTACGAAGAGCAAGAATATCCAGTTTGGGTACAAAAGAAGCGGTTAATAATCCAAATGAATGTAATTTTTGTATCCAGGCACAGTCCTTTGCATCTGTTTTCTGACGTCCAGGAAGATTCTTAACGTGTTGAGCATTACATAAATTGACATCAAAACCATCTTTTTCGAGTAATTCATAAAGTGGTATCCAATAGATTCCAGTAGATTCCATTGCCACAGAATCTACATTGCATTTTTTTAGCCAGTTGCTGATATCATGTAGGTTACAGGTGAAAGTAGGAAATCTTTTAATATGATCTTTTGCTAAGTGTGGAGATACGGCAACCCAATGGTCTTTTGATCCGAGATCAATTCCTGCTGAATTAGGATTTTTAACTGATAAACCATTAAAAACAACATTTTTCTTGACTGTGTTACGGGACTTTTTAACATTTTCCATTAGTTATTCCTTTGCGTATTTTTATGATTTGGTTTGAGTGAAAATACGCAAAGCCTTTTTTTAAATACAAATATGAGATTGTAAAGCAAAAGAATGAAGCTGGATATTGGAGTATTCAGAAGTAAAATCCCAATTTTGGAAGAAATCCACTAAGTTTCATCTTTATACAACACTGCGCAGCAGGGCGGAAGCTTAACCGGAGGCATGCTTCTTTAATGACTCACACCTGATTCCTGACGACTAACGATAAACATCTCACAAATACTATGTGATATTGAATTAATGAATATGCTTGACGTGAATATCTATTTTCAGATATTTATTTAAGGGTATTCCAAAAACTTAAGGAGGATATTGTTATGAAGATATTATTAATCGGGGTTCTTTTTCTATTACTGACCTTTTCTCTTTCCGCTGATGCACCCTGGGCTTGTGTCGGTTGTCTGAGAGTTAAGATAAATTTCGAAAACGATGAACCTTTATATGGATATACAACGCTTCATGGTTGGGATGTGTCTAAAATGTCTGCAATTGGAGTTGATAGCCGTAAGATATATAAATTACTTCCCGGTACTGATATTCTTCCCTATTTTTCAGATGAAGTGCATCGAAGAAAGTTCGCTGAAGAGATTTTCTATATACCTGATATGCTGGGAGTTGTACCCGCAGACAAAATTACTCCTTTAGACAGCCTCCAAAACATAACAAGCATTGAATATATCGACTGGCTGGATTATAGAGCTTGCGAATATAGTGGATTCATCGTTATGTCTGTAAAAGATATAGAACGTCTGAGAAACTGCGGTTCTATGCAAAAATTCATTATAGATGATGAAGATGTTATGGCTGTAAAACATTATATCCTGATCGACCATCCGCTTTCAAATGAAACAAATAGAATGTTAATTGATTATAATTATCTTGAAATCATCAAGAATGATCTCATGAAAAGACCACCTAACGAGGACGAACTGTTAGAATTTTATCGTAAATTAATTTATATGACTGATACGCAAATGTATGTTAATGAATTTAAGGTGTATCATGCCCTGGAATATTTCCAATATATCCGGCATCACATTGATGTGGATATATTATCAACTGAAACTGACAAAGACTTCCAATTTAAAGAAAATAAATTGAGGGAGTTATTCAATCAGGTTATTGAAGATAATAATATCATCGTCATTTCAATTGGCTGGGATTAAATCCATCTTGTGCAGTAGAGATTACTGCTATTCGCAAATTCCTAACTCGGATAAAACGAAACCCCCAAAAGAAGATTTTCAACCACGGAAAGCACTGAAATCACGGAAGGAAGAGAAGAGATTTATCTTTTTGCTTTTAATTTTCAGTGAGTTCAGAGTATTCAGTGGTAAGTGACTAACTCTGATAAACCGAAATAAAAAGGAAGAAATTAAACCGCGGATTGGGCGAATTACACGGATAGAGGATTAGAATATCTTTAGCCGCGAACAAACGCTAACAAACGCGAACTTTTAACCCATTTTGTGCATCAGGATTTGATGAGGGGTAGTAAGATTTTATGTACTGAAGAGTTAGAGAATTTTTATGAATATTACTTTTATATTTATGAAAATTATCTAACTCTCTCTGTGCTATAAGATTGCTGTTATTCGCAAATTTCTACTGCACAATATGGGTTTAAAGCAAATATCATTATCTTTAATTTCTTTAGTTCGCGTTTGTTAGCGTTTGTTCGCGGCTCATAAATTCTTTTTCTGCCGAGAATTGTATGAATATTAGTGGTAAGCGACTAATTTGTTTACTCTCCCTCTGTCATTGTTATACCTTCTCCATTAACCAGCGTCGCAGTCCAGGTTCCTTCAATGTAATCTTCCCATCCTGGCGCAAAATATTGCATTACAGAAACGCCATATCCTGCTCCATTAAATAAAATACCACCTAATTCTAAATGAAAATCGGAATTTTCATTATAAGTATGATCATGCGCCGACCCTTCCGTATAACAGTAAAAATCAGAACCATCTATGACGGCAATACCATCAGAAAAATTACAGGTAACCATGTTTCGTTCGTAATAGTTATACTCCCATGAGCCATAGATGGTAATCGTTGAGTCAGGAAGTAGTTCCAGGGTGAATGAGCCATTTCCAGCTCCATCGTCTATCTCAATATCCCATTTCTCTTTGGGATTTGTATTACCCGGTCCGGAACTGCTATTATCACAAGTACACAGAATAAGCACAACAATCAACAACAGAAAAGAAAGTTTAACAATTTTCATAGTTCCCTCTTCAATTCGTTTTTCTATGACAAATGACAGTATTTTTCTACAACTTGTCAATAAGAATTTTTTTGGACACAAAATAATTCTGCGAGACTGTTCAAGCTGCAATCTCTAACAACTTAGCTTGTAAGAAGCCGGGAATCTGAACCGGATTTATTTACTGCTAATATTTCCGATTTGAGCTAAGATAATACGAAGCATAAAGATAGGTGTATTCAGGAAGATCGCTATTATGCTGTACTCTTTGATAAATAAATGAATAACATCCATGAACAACTTTCCTTTATACTGCTTAATATACTTCTACGATTTTATCAGGGCAAAACTCTTTCTCAAATTTCCATATTATTTTTTCCTGATCTCTTTATTTTTCCTACATTAAATCGGAACTATCAGAAAAATAATACAAAAGAACTTCTGATGAATTAACACCAACTCAAAGGAAGCAAAACCGTACTATTACCGTGCCTTACCCTACATACGCATAACACTTTTTTGTTATGCGTATGTAGGGTAAGGCACGGTAATAGTACGGTTCTGCTTCTCTGGAAGAAGATTATATGTGGAGAAATAGCTGACAATATCTGATCGGGAGAGAACCAGGCTGGGCTGAAATTGCGTAAGATATTGTAATAAGGTAATATGATGATCATTAGATCAATAAGTGGAGGAGGGTCAGGTCATTGAGATGAGGAGAAACGAATCCTTAGGATTTCAGTGAAAAAAAGGAAAGAAGTAATAAAAAGAAAAAAAGTAGTGGACATAAATTAGATAAATGAACAAAATGCGTTCAAGTGGACAAGGATTGTTCAGGTTGACAGAAAATGTGTACTTCGATGGAATTGTTCAGAGTGGGAAAAGTGAATATGGGACTAATAGGTCTTATGGGGCTTATGGCATATCTTAAATACTAAGGGTTTTTTTTATCAGGCGTATAAGGCTTATCAAGCTTATTTGAAATCAGAGAACAGGAGAAAGCTGTTATGGTGCAACTTCAGAAGAAGCGGGAATATAGTGAAGAGGAACTTATAGGAGAGATACTTTTTGAATCTTACCAGTTATTTGGTTTGTATGGCATCCGGCGGGTGCGGATGCAGGATATAGCCAGAGAAGCGGGAATATCGCGGACGACATTATATAAATATTTTAGCAGTAAGCGGGAGATAGTGATGCGGCTTCTGGGAGCAATGCGATTACGGGCAACAGCCTTGATGAATGAGCTGGATAATGAAACACTGTCATTTGAGACGAAACTGACCATGATCACGGAATCGAAGCTGGCAGCACTTCAGGAGATGGGCGAGATTTTCATCAAAGAGATCCTGGCAGATGAAGAATATCGGGTGGCATTAACTGAAATCCAGGCGGAAATCAGCAGGAGTTTTGTCGAATTTCTAAAGCGAGAGCAGAAGCAGGGCAATATTTGTGGGGAATACGATGCGGAGTTTTTGAGTATGTATTTTATGAGTCTGCAGAAGCTTATAGAGGATGAGAAGCTGGCGGAATTCTATCCTGATATGGCAGATTTTACGGTTGCCCTGATCAACATTGCATTGAGGGGAATATGGACAAGACACAAAGAATAGCAGTTTTTTTGTTGATAGCATTCTGGTCAGGACTGGCTTATGGCTGGGATTTGAGTCACCGGATCAATCTGCTGGGGAGTTACAGCAATACTGAAAGCAATGATACGGGGGCTATGCTGCTGGAATATTATCCGAGCTTCAAGCTGCCACTTTTTCAGCAGTCGAATATTGGCATGGATATATTTGGGGAATATGAACTAAGTGAGCGGATAAGCTGGGGAACAGGGGCAACAGAGAAAGAATTTAATGCGGAATTTTACCGTTGCTGGCTGCGTTCGACGACGGAACAATCGGAACTTCGCGTGGGTTTGCAAAAGATAAATTTTGGTCCGGCAGCATATTTACGGAGTCTGCAATGGTTTGATCAGTTGAATCCTTTGGATGAAAGGCAGCAGACACCAGGAGTGTGGTCAGCTCTGGCACGCTACTATTTATTAGACAACAGCAATTTCTGGTTCTGGGGCATTTACAATAAAGATGAAGGCGTTGAAGAGGCATTGATAAGGTCAAAACCTGAGAGCATAGAACCGGGAGGGAGGCTGCAATTGCCAATATTGGGAGGAGATTGCGGAGTCAGCTATCATACGCGTCAACTGGAGGAGCAGATAGATGCCAACTGGAATTCTGCGGGAGAGGAACAGCGTTATGGCATTGATGGCAGATGGGATTCCTTTATCGGTTTTTGGTTTGAGAGCACTTTGAATGTCAGGAAAGACGTTAAGATTGTTGCGCCGAGAAGTGAAGTCTATACACTGGGAGCGGATTATACGGTGGGCATTGGAGGTGGATTACATCTGCTCTGGGAAACGATGTTCTGGCATGAGGGAGATGAATTCTGGGGTCAGGAAAACCGGTATGGACAATATCATATACTGGCAGCAGATATGCCTTTGGGGATATATGATAAAGTGCTGGGTGTGGTTGCTTATGACAGGCAGGCAGAGGTGTGGAACTGGTTTTTCAGTTATGGACTGACTTATGATTATCTGAGTATAAATTTCAATTTATCGATAAATCAGGAAAGAGTGTATTCCGGCAGGGAAACCGGAGTTTATAATACCGGGAGCTCTTTTCAGATACTATTGCAATTAGATTATTAGGAGTGGATATGGAGCAATTGATCAGCATCAGGAATATGTTTAAGGATTACCCGATAGGATTGGGCAAGTTTACGGCTTTAAAAG
Source organism: Candidatus Cloacimonadota bacterium (assembly GCA_021736135.1). Classification (GTDB taxonomy): domain Bacteria; phylum Cloacimonadota; class Cloacimonadia; order Cloacimonadales; family TCS61; genus JAIPGO01. The sequence continues at coordinate 25,115 of JAIPGO010000009.1, read as the reverse complement.
ACATCAATCTTGATTTCGAGGCAGGAGAGTTCAGCGGGATCGTGGGTCCGAGCGGTTCAGGGAAGACGACATTATTGAATATAATCGGTTCACTGGATGTGCAGAGTAAGGGCGAAGTGAAGGTTATGGGCAGGGAAGTTAGTGAACTTACCCGGAAAGAAGCGGCAAGATTGCGTTCGGAGCATATCGGGTTCATCTTTCAGACTTATAATCTTCTGCCGGTTTATACCGTATTTGAGAACGTGGAATTCCCGTTACTGCTGATGGATGTAAAGCCAGGAATCCGGAAAGAGATGGTTGATAAAGCTATTGAATGGGTGGGTTTAAAAGATAAGCGCAAGAGCCGGCCGGCACAGCTTTCGGGAGGTGAATGCCAGCGGGTGGCAATTGCCCGGGCGATCGTGAAAGAACCGCAGATCGTTCTGGCAGACGAACCGACGGCGAATCTGGATGCAGAAAACTCACATCACATTTTAAGAACTATGGTGGAATTGAATGAGAAGTTGAAGACGACTTTTATCTTTAGCACCCATGACGCGAAAGTTATCGAATATTTAAGACGGAAGATAACTCTGGTTGATGGAAGAGTGGTGGAAGACAATTGACGATGGACGATGGACGATGGAGGATAAAAAGATGAAGAAGAATGAGATTGAAGAGAGAAGCCTGGATTTTGCAATCAGGATTGTGAAGATGTATCAATATTTATGTAGCGAGAAGAAGGAGTATGTCTTATCGAAACAGGTATTGAGAAGCGGAACTTCTATTGGGGCGATGGTAAGAGAAGCAGAGCATGGAGAAAGCAAGGCGGATTTTATCCATAAGATGTCTATCGCGCTAAAAGAAGCTTATGAGACTGATTATTGGCTAATATTAATGAAGAGGACTGGTTTTTTAACTGAGAAGCAGTTTTTAGAAATTGAAGGCGATATGAAAGTTATAATACGAATGTTAATCGCAATTGTGAAAAGTGCAAAACAAAAGGATAATGCTGATGGTTCTTAAGCTGGCGTGGCGGAACCTGGTGGGTGGGGGAGTGCGGAGTCTGCTGAACGTGTTTATACTTTCGGTGGTGCTGGTGACAATTATCGGTTTCCATGGGCTTTTTGTGGGGTGGCAGCGAAATGCTGAGAATGGGATGATACGCTGGCATATAGCAGATGGGCAGTATTGGCAGAAAGATTATGATCCTTATGATCCTTTCAGTTTTGATGTAGCGCGGAGTGCGATGCCAAAAGGGATTAATGATGCTGCCAGTGTGGAATTTCTGATTGATCAGGGAGTGATATATCCGCAGGGACGGATGAAGAATATAATTTTGAAGGGAGTAGAGGAAGAACAGGTTTTGCTGGAACTTCCGACGGAATATTTGAGATTTAAAGAAGGCAGGTATAAATTAATGCTGGGCTACCGTACAGCAAAAAAGCTGGGTTTGAGCGAGGGAGACCGGTTAATGCTGCGGTGGCGGGATGTTCATGGGAGTTTTGATGCACGTGAATTTGAGATCGTGCATATTTTCACTTCTCCAGTATTGACCATAGATCAAGGGCAGGTGTGGCTTGGACTGGAGCAGATGCGGGAAATGCTGGATGCACCTGGTGAGGTTACTTATTTCAGTTATCGTGGTTTGAGACCAAAATTGGGAGCAGGCTGGATCTGGAAGACTCAGGACGAACTGTTGAGTGAGTTCAGAGCGCTGTTTGCAGCCAAGATGGCGGGTGTGAGTTTCATGTATGTATTGCTGCTCTTTTTAGCAATGATAGCGGTTTTTGATACTCAGGTTCTGGCAATGTTCAAGCGCAGGCGGGAAATTGGTATGATGATGGCGCTGGGGCTGCGTTCTGGGCAGATAATAAAGGTATTTACACTGGAAGGACTGCTATCAGGATTGCTGGCTGTTGGATTAGGTGCATTATGGGGGACTCCGCTGCTGCTGAGATTCAGCAAGTATGGTTTAAGGCTGCCGGAAATGATGGATAATTATGGGATTGACGGATTTCTGGATGCCATGTATCCGCAATATTCACTGAAAATAGTGGTCTTGACGATAGTGCTGATCAATTTGATATTGCTGGTGGTGAGTTATCTGCCAGTGAGATCTATATCTAAGATGAGTCCGGTGAGTGCTCTTAAGTGATTTTTGGGAATATGGGACTAATAGGACTTATGGGACTTATATAATGAGAGGTTGTGATGATGCTTAAGCTGGCCTGGCGGAATATTATCGGGGGCGGGATCAGGACGTGGTTGAATGTTTTTATATTATCGATAGTACTGGTGGCAATAATCGGGTTTCATGGGCTTTATATCGGGTGGCAGCGTGATGCAGAGACGGCGATGATCAAGTGGCATATTGCTGATGGGCAGTTCTGGCAGCAGGATTATGATCCTTATGATGCTTTCAGTTTTGAGAAGAGCCGGAGTGTGATGCCGGCAGGGATTGCAGATGAGAAGTCGGTGGAATTTCTGGTGAGTCAGGGAGTTATCTATCCGCAGGGACGGATGCAGAATATTATTTTAAAAGGGATTGAGGAAGAACAGGATATACTGGAACTGCCGACTGAATATTTGAAGTATGAAGCCGGGAAAAATAAACTGATGCTGGGGCACAGGACTGCTAAGAAACTGGAACTGGAGGAAGGCGATAAAGTGATGCTGAGATGGCGGAACAGTCATGGCAGTTTCGATGCTCGGGAATTTGAAATCGTGCATATATTCAAAACAACGGTACTTACGATAGATCAGGGAATGGTCTGGCTGGGGTTGCAGCAGATGTGGGGAATGCTGGATAGGCAGGGAGAAGTAACTTATTTTAGTTATAAGGGAGTGAAACCTGTTGTGAGCGCCGGCTGGGAGCATAAAACGCAGGATGACCTGCTGGCGGAATTCAGAGCAGTGTTTGCCACTGAGTTGACAGGAGGTATATTTATGTATATCCTGCTGGTCTTTCTGGCGATGATAGCAGTATTCGATACTCAGGTACTGGCGCTTTTTAAACGTAAAAAGGAAGTGGGTATGATGATGGCGCTGGGAATGCAGAGAGGGCAGATCATCAGGATTTTTACGCTGGAAGGACTGCTTTCCGGGTTTCTGGCAGTGGGACTGGGAGCCATATGGGGGATACCATTACTGAGGAAATTTGAGGAAACTGGAATGAGGCTGCCGGAGATGATGGACAGTTATGGAATGGATGGGCTTCTGGATGCTATGTATCCGAAATATACCTTGGGGCTGGTTGCATTGACTGTTGTGATCATTATGTTGATATTGCTTGTGGTGAGTTATCTTCCGGTGCGTGGGATATCTAAGATGAGTCCGGTGGAGGCATTGAAATAGGTGAGTGGCAAATATTGAGTTAAGACGGTACTCCGGATTGACTTAAGATTTGGGGGATGGGTTGGCAGGGTGGTTTTTGGTGTCACCCTTAAGTCAATCCGGAGTACCGTCTTAACTCTTAACGACTCACGATTCTTCTACTCCTGCGACTGCTGCCAGATATTATAGATATCCAATAGTTCGTGAGAGTTTGTATCATCCTGGATTGATTGTGTTTTTATATAGAAAAACTTTGTATCAAGAGCCCAGGAAATCACGGGCATATCCAGGATTTCCGACAAGTCATCACCATTAGATTCCCATACTATTTCATCAAACTCACCATCATAATAGATCAGAACACTGTCCGTAACGGAATCGTTAAAGTAATTCAGATCAGTGTAAAATCCAGCCTCAAAGTAATCATCAAAAGTAAATTCCACAATACCGCACAAAACGCCATCTTCCTCGTAAAGCTCTTTATTATTCACCTTAAAGGAGGGATTTCCTTCTTCAAAGCTGGTCCCCTGAAGATAATCGTTTATCAGTTTGTCAAAATCCGCCAGTGACACATCAAGACTATCTTCATCCTGCGAAGCCAGATTAATGAATTTAATAGAACCCGAACCTGAACCATCATCATTAACCTTAAAAGTATATTGCTTAAATTCATAGCTAAGACAGCCACTGGCGAGTAGACTTGCCAGGATAAGGATAAAAATTCTGATATAGAACACTTTCATTTTCATACCTCCTTACAATAATTTCTCACAAAATCATAATGTACAAAACTGGATTTTGAAATAATTAAGTCCAGAAAAAGATAAAACCGAACAGGTAAATACTAAATAGCCCTTCTGTTTTCGCATCAGGGCTATTTTCAAGCTGAAGCTAAACCTTAATCCTGAGTCAATTTCCAGAGATTATAAAGCTCCAGGAGATTATGAGCATCTGTCATATCGTCTTTTACATTAGTTTTAAAGTAAAATTCCTTAGTGTCAGGTGCCCAGATAATAATGGGAATGTCAGCATCACCGGCATAATGTTCACCATCTGATTCTATAAATGTTTCACCCAGATCACCCAGATAATACATAACCGGAGCGCAGCTGTTTCCCTCATATTTGAAAAATCCATTTTCCTGATAATTGGCAAAGGTAAATTCCACTTTTCCGCAAAGCACACCGTTTTCTTCAAACAGGATTTTGGAAGTAACTGATTTGAGGGGATTATCATTTTCGAAAGTATCTCCCTGCAGATAGTTGTTAACCAGTTCATCAAAATCTGAGAAGGAAACATCTTTCCCATCATCTTCTTCAGATACCAGGTTCACAAATTTAATAGAGCCGGAACCCGAACCGTCGGCATTAATCCGAAACCGGTATTCCTTAAATTCAGAAGTTAAACAGCCAGTTAGTAAAAAACTTACCAGGATAAGAACAAAAAGTCTGGGAACAAAATTTTTCATCATAAATTACTCCTTAAAATATATATTGAGGAAAATGATCACAAACAAAATTAGAATTAAGGAAATATTTAGTCCAGAAAAAGCATTTCTGTAAATAAATTAATCCTGCTGCTCTTTCCCTGACTTTAACCATTCTTGATAAAGTCCCAGAAGACTATGCGCTCCTTTCATATCTTTTTTTACTAATGTTTTAACACTAAGTTCTTTAGTGTCAACAGGCCAGTTAACAACCGGAAGGGCATCCTCATCAGTATAAAAATCACCATTTGACTCAATGACTGTTTCGGTTATATCATCAAGATAATATTCTAACACATAACCATCAGCAATCTCCAGACGCGAAAAACCGATTTTCAGATAATCGGTAAAAGTAAATTCCACGTAGCCGTTCAATTGAACTTCATCAGCATAAATCTCTTTCCAGGTCACCGTCATATCAGGATTATCCAACTCGAAGGAATCACCATATAGCCAATTATTGACCAGTCTGGCAAAATCGTCTTCGGAAACATCTACACCATCTTCTTCACTAGAAACAAGATTATAGTACGTTATCGAGCCGGAACCTGAGCCATCATCATTGATCAGGAAGTAATATTCCTTAAATTCTGTATTCAGGCAGCCACTCAGAATAATACTGAGCATAACAAGCATAAAAAAACGAAGAGCTAACTTCATTAATCCATATACTCCTTTAAATTGAATTTCGATTAATCTGATTTATTAATCTTTAAAGAACGCCAGATAAATAATTTCAGGATCCAGGCGATTGTCAGAGCCTTTTCCCTCGAAAAATCCGTAATCACGAATCATTTTAATATTGAGAGGAGTCCAGCAGAAACTGAGATTGCGAATGCTGTCGTGATAGTGAATCACGCCTTTGTGAGCAGGTTTCTGACCGCTGAAGGGGCTAAGCACTTTTCCTCGTACGGAAATATATTCCACAGAAATTCCCGGTTCCGGTTCTGCCAGACCTTCAAAATTTTCATAAGCCATCTCCGTCAGTTCCTGAAGTTTATCTGCCACCTGTTCTTTTGTGATACCCAGCTGGCTGAGTTTTTTAAGATCCTCGGCAATGATCTCGTGATAGTGACGCTGGTCATTTCCCAGAAATCCCTTCAGAGTCAGGTTTCCGGGCTGCATTTTTTGCTGAATGCTTTTTTCATCGGGAGTCTGCTTCATATCTCACCTCTCAATTAGAAACTGTCATAATAGATTTTCTCATCTTTAATACCACATTCCTTCAGGCCTTTGACCATAGCGTTGATCATTGCCGGGCTGCCGCAGAGATATGCTTCCGTATTAGCGCAATCCCGCACAAATTCCGTCAGATATTGGGTGATGTAACCTGTTCTGCCTTCCCATTTATCATTTTCCAGGGGTTGTGAAAGAACCGGTACATAATTAAAATCAGCCAGTTTTTTTTCAAAGTCATGGAAATATTCAGTCAGATAAAGATCCTGTACCGCCCTGGCACCAAAAAAATAAACCATGCGACGCTGGCTTTTATTTTCGGCCAGCCATTCGAGCATGGATTTTATGGGCGCTTTCCCGGAACCTCCGGCAATAAACAGCATATCTGCCTCAGTTTCCCGAATATAAAAATCCCCGAAAGGTCCGGTGAATTCTATTTCTTCGCCTTCTTTCAGGTAATCATGTACCCAGGTGGTGCAGATGCCCTCAGGCACGCGGCGTATTATCAATTGCAGTAGATTGCTTTGACTGGGATTAGATGAAATGGAATAAGCTCGGGAAACAGGATTTTTGATCTTTTCGTAACTTCTGGTATGCAGTTGCACATACTGTCCGGCTTTGAAATCAATTGTTGCCGGTTCGAGCAGACGAAAGGTCAACTCCTTGATGTCGTAAGTAAAATCAACAATCTTTTCCACAACAGCCTTGTATTTTCTGATATTGAATATGGCTTCCGGTATCTGGATTTTAATATCCTGCTTGATCTTTACCTGACAGGCTAAGCGGATATTCTGAGAAATTTCATCAGTTGTAAGGAACGGTTTTTCCGTAGGCAGCAGGGGCCCGCCACCATCGAGAACCAGGCATTTGCAGAAACCGCAGCTACCTCTGCCGCCACAGGCGGAAGCGAGATAAATTTTCTTTTCATTAAGGGTAGCCAGCAGGGATGAACCACCTTTAACAACTTCCTTGCGTTTACCATTGATATCTATTTTGCACTCGCCATAGTCAGCCAGATAGCGTTCCGCAATTACGAGTATCAAAGACAGCAGCCCGGCGATTAGTGCCGTTAATCCGGTTGTCTGCAGAATCAGTATCAGCATTGCATCTCCCTATTGAATAACTGCTATACCGGAAAATCCGATAAAAGCCAGAGACATAATGCCGGTAATTATAAGCGTTATTCCGGCACCCTGTAAACCGGTGGGCACCTGCTTGATCTTGAGTCTTTGACGAATCCCGGCCAAAGCCATTATTGCCAGCAGCCAGCCAAGACCGGAACCGGCACCGTAAGCTATGGACTGCAGAAAGGAATACTGCCGGATGACCATAAATAATGATACTCCCAGAATGGCGCAATTTACTGTGATCAAGGGCAGAAATATTCCCAGTGTATAATATAGAACCGGAGAAAAACGTTCCAGGATCATTTCAGTCAACTGCACAAAAGCGGCTATCACTATTATAAATATAATATATTGCAGATAAATAATATCAAAAGGCACAAGTATAAGATAATAGACGGCATAGTTTATTGCCGTTGTAAAGATCATCACAAAAAGTACTGCCAGCCCCAGTCCGAAAGCAGATTCAACTTCCCTGGAAACAGAGAGAAAAGAACACATTCCCAGAAAATTAGTAAGCAGAATATTACTCGTGAAAATAGCTGCAAAAAAGATGACAAAAGCGTTGATTTCCATTATTTACTCCCTGCTTTACTTTTATGGGATTCCACTATCCAGATCAACAGCGCGAGCAGAAAAAAAGCACTCGGGGCCAGCGACATTATCGACCAGCCGATCCACCACTCACCAAGAATCTTATAGCCAAATAAAGTCCCATTGCCAAATAGCTCTCTCACAAAAGATATGGTCAGCAGAATCAGCGTATAACCCGTTCCGGCGCCTATGCCATCCACTAAACTTTCCAGCGGCGGATTTTTCCCCGCAAAAGCTTCCAGCCTGCCCATTATGATGCAATTAGTGATAATAAGCCCAACATAAGGACCCAGTTGACGACTGACCTCGGGTAAGAAAGCTTTTAGAAAAAGGTCAACCAGGATCACGTAAAAGGCGATGATGAAGGTCTGTGCCATCATACGCACCCGGGAAGGAATGAGATTGCGGATCAGGGAAGCAGTCATTGAGGATAGCGCCAGCGTAAAAGTGACGCCAAGCCCCATCACGAGACTGTTCTGCATCAGGTTAGTAACTGCCAGGGCAGAACAGATCCCCAGAATTTGTATTATAATAGCATTTTCTTTAAAAGCACTTTGCCGGAAAATTTCAATTTTTTTCATTTATCTGAACCTGCCGGAACCTGTAATTGATATATCTGCTTTAACCTCATTAACAATCCATCTGTAACTGAACGACTGCTGATGGTGGCACCTGTTATCTGCCTGATTGCTTCCTTTTGCGGGACTGATTTTTCCGGAATCAGTTCCCAGGTAAGAAATTCATTTCCGGCTCGGAACCTGTGCCCGGCAAACTGCTGCTGGAACCAGTCTTCGGAAATTCTTCCTCCTAACCCCGGAGTTTCATTCTGATTAGTGATCCTGATTCCCATTATAGTGCTAAAATCCACGTCAACAGCAGCAAGAAGACTGATAGTACCCCACAATCCGCTCATTGAGAAGGGATAACAGAATCCTATCAGCTGATTGCCGTCTTTTACCTGGTAATATATTATCTCCTGTTTTGGCGCAATGTGCAGCTCAGTTACTGCACTTTCATAGATGCTGTTTATCTGCTTAATATCCATCATAGCCAGATTACTATTGTCAATTCCGCTTATCTGTTTCTGAAATAATCCGATAAGGTCACGTCGAAAACTGAGCTCCTGATAAGCAGCAACTCTTTCTTTTGATAATTCGAAAAAAAGTGCTAGAATGGAAGTAAGGATTATGGACAAAATCAGCATAAAAAGAACCGGATATAACCGTTTCTCCTTCAAAGCTGTGCGGCTGCTCATTATTTAACGCCCTTTTTCTTTCCCCAGGCATAATCAAGTAGCGGAGAAAACGTATTTCCCAAGAGAAGCGCAAACATGAAGCCTTCATCAAAATTGGAATATTTTCGGATCACTACCGCCAGAAAACCTACCAGGGCAGCATTTATCCAGATCACTCTTTTATCCTTGGGCATACTCACCGGGTCTGTGATCATAAAAACCATTCCAAAGGCAACACCTCCGGCAGCGAAATAGTAAAAAGGATTCGCTCCATAAAAAAGCAGTGTGAAAACCAGGAATGAAATAATCCCTCCAGCCATCGGCTGCCATTTTGCTGTTTTGGTGAGGATCAGATATACACCTGCGAGAAGGATCAAAAGCGTGGATACTTCTCCAATACATCCTGCTGTATTACCTGAAAATAAATTCCAGAAACTGGTCTGCCCGTTTCCTAATGCGGCAATCGGTGTGGCAGATGTTAAAGCTGCAGAATGATTCCAGGCTGCCAATCCTCCCGGAAAACCCCTAAAGGGATTTTGCCAGCTCGCTCCCATCTGCTGAGGGAATGTCACGAAAAGAAATATTCTTCCTACCAGGGCTGGATTGAAGATATTCATGCCAAATCCGCCAAATACCATCTTGCCAAAGGATACTGCCACTATCGCCCCCAAAGCAGCCATCCAAAGGGGTAAGGTTGGCGGTAATATCAAAGCCAGTAATGTCCCCGTTACCCATACTGCTCCACTTATCCTGCCGCCTTTCTTTTGGCGGATAAACAGATATTCAGTTAATACGGCAAAAACATTGGAGACAAGCACTATTGCCAGAACCTGCCAGCCAAAGCGAAATATACCATAGATGACAAGGGGTATCAGTGCATAAAGCACCCTGTCCATTATCTTCTGTTGTAGAAACAGCTTTTTTAACATTGATTACCTGTTCGGACTATTTTTTATATTCAGAGAAATACTTTATAAATTGCACTCTCTCATATAAAGTAGCATCAGTAAGGCTATCCTGGCTTAATCTGCCGCGAAATTCCTCAATATCAGAAAAATTATGTCGCTCCATCCATTTACGGATATAAGCAAGAGCGCTGCTTACTGCAGATGCACCTTCCAGATAAAGGGCATTCACCATCTGCACGGCATTTGCTCCGGCAAGCAGCATCTTTATCACGTCTTCGCCGTTCTTTATTCCTGATGAGGCACAAAGGTCGCAATCAACTTTATCGCTCAGAATACCAATCCAGCGCAGAGATGCACTCATATCAGAAACGGATGAGATCACTTCTGCTGTTCGCATTTCCAGGCGTTCCACGTCAATATCCGGTCTCACAAACCGGTTAAAAAGCACCAGTCCGTCGATTCCTGTAAATGAGAGTTCCCGCATAATCCCGGTTAGATTTGTAAAACTGGAGCTAACTTTGAGTATCACAGGAATATCTATTTCCTTTACAATCTGACGGGCAATTGTCAGATAATTATTCCTGATCTCGTTATCTGTTATATCCGGATTGCTGGTTAAATAAAAAATATTCAGTTCCAGAGCATCTGCTCCTGCCGTAGCAATCCGATGTGCAAATTCCATCCAGGAACCTGCTCGATAACAATTGATGCTGGCAATTACGGGAATCTCCACAGCCTCTTTCGTTCTTTTTATCATCCCCAGATATTCTTCCAGGGCATGCTGTTTCTGGAAATATTCCAGCATTTCCTGTCCTTCCGTATAAGCGCTTTCTGTTTCCAGGGTAGCAATTTCCCTTTCTATCTGCTCTTCAAATAGTGAGGGTAATACAATCGCGCCTGCACCTGCCGCTGCTAAAGCTTTCACTGTCTCCAGGTTTCTGCTTAAACCACTGGAGCCCGCAATTACAGGGCTTGGCAAAGTCAAGCCGGCATATTTCACCTGCAAATCTAACATCGATCCGCTCCTAATTGTTTTTCAGAATTTCCTCATCATATAGTTTTTCAAATTTCAGTTTATGACCGCCTTCTTCTTCTGCCAGTCTCTGAAATAAGCCTTCTGTTTCCGTTCCCTTAAAACGTTTCGCCAGGTCTTTATAAAGATTCGTGGAGGCCTCCTCACGCTTCATTGCCACTATCAAAATATCCTGATATGTAAGTTCTCCTGATGGCTCTCCCTTAACCAGGTATTCGCTAATGTGCAGATCTTCCACGTTTTTGGGGACTATGTTTTCGGCTCCTTTCTCCAGGATGTTGGTTAAAACCGTTATATGTCCTCGTTCCATCATTTCCAGTTCTTTTAGCATCTCCTGCTGGCTCTTGAATTTCACTTTTTCCTGTAATTCCTGGTAAAATGTTACTGCCTCGCGTTCTCTTTCAATCGCAAACTCGATTATGGCTTTAAAATCTTCTCTTTTCATACTTTAAAATCCTCCGTATATATATTATCTTAAAATTTTTCTTTTAGAAAATGCTGCCCGAAAGCAGCATTTTCTATTTCCATTAAATCACATACTGAAAGAAATCCCATTTAATCCATCGGACTGAACAGGTCTTTACCAACGCCGCATTCGGGGCAAGTCCAGTCTTCCGGCAGGTCTTCAAACGGTACGTTGTTGTTTTCTGCCGGGTCATAGATATAACCACAGGCATCACAGATATACTTTTGCATAATTCCTCCTGTCTAATAATTCTCTATTAAAATCTCAAAATACGCCTGTTCATGCGAACACACCGGGCATTTCTCCGGCGCTTCGATAGCCTCTACAACATGACCACATTTGCGACATTTCCAGAAAACTTTGCCATCTTTCTTAAATACACTCAGGTCTTTTACATTCTTCCAGAGTTGACGGTAACGCTCTTCATGATGCTTTTCTATTGCCGCAATCAAAGTAAAAAGAGTCGCTACGTCCTTATAGCCTTCGCTGGCCGCCATTCTGGCAAATTCCGGATACAGCTCCGACCATTCTTCTTTCTCACCGTTGGCTGCATACTCCAGATTCTTCAGTGTGCTTGACATTGCTACCGGATAACCGGCGCCGTTCAACTCGATCACTTCTTCATTCATTCCATATTTTAACAGCATTTTGAAAAAAAGCTTGGCATGCTCTTTCTCATTTTCTGCTGTTTCATTAAAGATTGCCTCTATCTGCTGATAGCCTTCTTTATTAGCAATACGGCTGTAATATGAATAACGGTTACGCGCCTGAGATTCTCCGGCAAATGCTTTCATCAGATTAAGTGCTGTTTTTGATTCTTTAAATTCCATGTCTTCTCCTGTCTTATTTCTTAGCTTCCCAGTAACAACGTTTTGGGGATACTATTGCTTCTTCTTTCTGTAATTCCTTCATTACCTTGTCAACTACTGTTTTTTCCAGTCCGCTTAATTCAACAATTTCACCTGCTTTCAAGGGCTGTCCCGCCTTGCGCATCAGCTCGATTATTTTCTGCTTGTTATCCATTTTAACCCTTCCACAATCCATGCAGATTACACCATTCCAGGGCAAATTTTATCCTGGATTTCTTTAGCGGAAATTCCGCCTGCGGCTCATCTCCGGGTTTGAGTTCATGACGATATACTTCACTTTCCGTATGTACTTCTATGAACTTGATGTAATGCTTATCCAGCATAGGATGAGCAGTATTCTGACCTACTTTCACCAGAACACCATTTTCTGTTTCTTCGATATAAGGTACATGTTTTTCTGTGGATGCATCTTCCGTCTTTGCTTCCAGTAAATTCATTTTCTGTCCGCAGCAGGTCAAATCTTTAGCGCCTGCATTTAGCACTTCCACCACATTTCCACACAATTCACAGTAATAAACTTCTCTTAATGCCGTGTTTTCCATTATAATCCTCCTTAATTTGTTTGAGTTACCGGGGGTGTAAATACCCGCAACGCCAGCTCTTTGTCAAGCATCAGTAAACCATAGTTATTATCTCCTGTGCGGCTTAAACGGTTTACTATATCATCCATTGACGCTTCTTCCTCAACCTGCTCGCCTATATACCACTGCAAAAATACCTGCGAAGCATGATCATTATCTGCTTTGGCAATATCCATCAATTCATTGATACTGTCCGATACATATACTTCATGCTTATATGCCATTTGAAATATTTCCAGCGGTGACTGGAATTCAGTCTGCGGACCTGCTATCGGCAGCAGTTTTACTCGTGCTCCGCGTTCATGCATATAATGAAAAAACTTCATCACATGAAAGCGCTCTTCCTGGGTCTGCACAATGAAGAAATTAGCAAATCCCGGCAGGTTTTCCGCTTCAAAATATGCTGCCATGGAAAGGTAAAAATATTCCGAATACAGTTCCTTATTGATCTGAATATTTATTGCCTGGGCAAGTTTTTCTGAAAGTCTCATTTTTGCCTCCTTATATTTCTATTTTAAATATGCCATTACTGCATCATAATCAGGTTCTTGAACTATCTCAGGAACCAGTTGCGTGTAACCAATCACACCATCAAACTCTATCACGATCACGGCTCTTGCCAGTAATCCTTCCATTGGGCCGTCTTTGATCTTGATCCCATAATCAATGCCAAATCGCGGAGAACGGAAATCGCTGAGCGTTTCCACTTTTTCCAATCCTTCTGCTCCACAAAACCGGGCTTGAGCAAAGGGCAGATCTGCTGATATGCACAAAACGTAAACTCCCGGTAATTTTTCAGCCAATGCATTGAATCTGCGCACTGATGCCGCACATACGGATGTATCCAGACTGGGAAAAATATTCATAACGATCCGGCTGCCTTCATATTCCTGAAGGCCGACATCACTTAAATTATTCCTGGTTAAGCGGAATCCCGGGGCCTGGCTGTCCAAAACCGGTAAATCGCCATATGTGTTAACTACGTTCCCCTTTAAACTTATTACTGCCATTAATACATTCTCCTTTTATTATTTATAAGCTGCAATTTCTTTCTTCAAATGCTCGCCTGCTGCTGTCAATTCCTCTGGATCCGGAATAAATTTTACTTTGATTGCTTTTAGCCTCTCAAATTTCATTTCTTCCAGTGCACTATCCAGTATGGGAATACTCTGCCCGCCCCAGCCATAAGAACCAAAGGCAAGTCCGATCCGCTTTTTCGGTGCCAGCCCTTTAAAATACGTAAGAAATGATGCCATCGTCGGTAATATGTTGTTATTCAATGTGGGTGAGCCCAGACATATATAGCGTGCATCAAGAATACTGGTCATGATATCTGAAATATGTGTATAACGCAGATTAAACAATTGAGCCATTATTCCTGAATCTTCAAATACACCATGAATCATTTTTGCCATTATTTCGGTGGTTCCCCACATCGAATCATAGATGATCAAAGCTTTTTCCTGCGTTCTATTATGTGACCATTTATCATAAAGCTCTATCATCCGTGGTATCCGGTCATGCCAGATAAGCCCATGGCTGGGTAGTATCCAGTCTATTTCCAGTCCGCCTACTGCTTCCAGGGCTTTCACTACCTGCGCTCCATAAGGTAAAACGATGTTGGCATAATACTTGGCTGCTTCCTCTTCCAGAATCCCCTGGGCATATTCATAATCAAAGCGTTCATGCGAGGCAATATGCTGGCCAAATGCATCATTGGAAAAAAGTATCTTGTCGGCTGCGGAATAACTCACCATATTATCGGGCCAGTGCACCATGGGTGTCGGCACAAATGTCAACTCACGTTTCCCCAGGCTCAAGGTCGAACCGCTTTTTACTTCATGAATATCCCAGTTCTTCTTGAAATGCCGGTTTAATCCCTCGGCACCTTTAGCCGTTGCATAGATCTCTGCGTTGGGGCATAACTGCTTGATCAAGGGTAAACTGCCCGAATGATCCATCTCTATATGATTCTGGATTATTATGTCTATTTTACCGGGATCTATCACGGAGCTGATCCGCTCTACCTGCTCAGAAAACATATAGGATTTCACGTTGTCTATTAATGTCACTTTCTCATCTATAATTAAATAGGAATTATAGGTCGACCCGCGCTGCGTCAGGTAGCCATGAAAATTACGCAGATCCCAGTCTATCGCTCCCACCCAGTAAATGTCATCTGTTATTCTTACCGCTTTCACTAATAACCTCCTGTTCTATATCTTAATTATTTTTTCTCTGTTTTCAATTAATTCCTTATTGCTGGCAGACCGGACAGTAGTAACTTGTCCTGCCTGATTGCTTTATGCGTAGAATTTTATTCCCGCAGACGCAGTCTTTCTTGCCATAAACACGTAGAAAATTCTGAAACTCTCCCCGCTTGTTATCCACTCTGCGATAATCTGAGATGGTTGTCCCGTTTTTCTCAATGGCTTCACTTAATACCTGAGTTGTCTCGGCAGCTAATTTGCCAAATTCTTCTCTTCTGAGACTGTTACCCTCTCTTTGCGGTGCAATTCCGCAGCGGTGCAGAATTTCACATACGTAAATATTACCCAGTCCGGCTATTAGTGACTGGTCTAATAATAAACTTTTTATCGGTGCTTTCCTGTTATGCATCCGGTTACTGAGATATTCCGCATTAAATTCAGCACTAAATGGCTCTATTCCCAGTTTACTCAATGCTCCTGACAGGTTGCCGCTTTCTAATATTTCTATCTTTCCAAATGTTCGCACATCATCAAAATAATATACACTCCCATCTCCGAATTGCAGTTCCGCCCGACAATGGGCTGGGCGCTCTTCGTTCTCCTTCCGCTTCTGTAATTTACCCGTCATTCTTAAATGGATAACTATTGCCAGGTCACTATCTGTTCCCAGAATGATATATTTACCTCTTCGACTCACCGAGTTTATCCTGCCCAGGGTTCCCGACTCCTTCTTGCATGCTCCCTTTACTGTTCCGGGCCGCAGACTGATTATTTCTGTAAGTTCCTTTCCTGTTATTTCTCCGCGCAATTCACGCACAATGGTTTCCACTTCTGGCAATTCCGGCATTATTCTTTCCTGCAGTTACGGCAGATACCACGGTAAATCACTTCTATTCCCAGTATCAGGTGACCTTCCAGATCATTTTCAATATTCAAGGATATGTCACTCTCAATATCAAAAATACCACCACACTCCTCACACAGCAAATGAGCATGATAACCCTCTGAATAATCATAATGCGCTTCATTTCCCGGTACCGCCAGTTGATATACAATACCTTTCTGGGTAAATAACTTTAAAGTATTATAGATAGTCGTCTTGGATAGGGTAGGTATATCATCAATCAAATCGTGATATACATCCTCCACTGTCGGATGGTTCGGATGTTCCTGAAGATATTTCAATATTATCACACGTTGTAAAGAAGGACTTATATCCTTCTCTTCCAGAATTCTTTTAGCATCTCGCATTAATATTCCCCTTTGTTATGACTACATTTTTGTAATCATTATAAAAGTCAAGAGCTTTTTTACCATCACCACTTATTACGTGCTCTTCCCATAAATATATAATATAAAGAATTTGAGTTTTAAGACAACATTTCCCTTAAAAAAACTTACCCTGCTGCTAATTATAATAATCTCGACAGAAAATAAGCATACTTGACAAAATCAGATAATTACTCACATTTGAATCGATATTGTGCAGTAGGATTTCACAAATAGCATCAGGTTTCTGTCACAGAGTAAGTTACAAAATAATCATAAATATTTAATTGGTGAACGGTGAACGGTGAACGGTGAACGGTGATGGGTAAATCCAATTGCAGATTAGATCTTACAACTCTTTGTAAAAGTCTATTGCACAAAAAGGGTAAAATTCAAGAGGTAAATTATGAAGAAAAAAGAGATCACGATCATATCTCATTCCCGGAATGAGATGATCGATATAACGGCTCAAGTGCGAAGAGCTGTCTCGGATATGTCGCTCCTCAATGGCAGTATAACGCTATATGTCCCGCACACTACCGCTGCTGTCACCATCAATGAACATGCTGATCCCTCCGTTCAGCAGGATATAATATTGGCTTTAAACCGTATCTCTCCCGTTCTCAAGGAATTCCGCCATCTGGAAGGTAATTCCGACAGTCATCTGAAAAGTTCTCTCATCGGATGCTCTCAGGAGGTTATTATCGAAAACGGTAATCTTTTTCTGGGTACCTGGCAGGGCATATTCTTCTGTGAATTCGACGGACCCCGCACCCGCCACCTCTATATTTTCTGTCATTAACCCATTTTGTGCAGTAGTACATTAACAATAATATTCTAACATTCTTTTGGTAGAACAAGAGATTATGAGTCGTGAACAACGCGAACTGAAGAGAATACTTTAAAAATATTAGGCTATATTTAAGTAGCATCCTGTTTTTGCTGAAAGCAATTAATAATATAATAATTGTATTCGTTCGCGTTGTTAGCGTAGTACGCGGCTAAAATATTCTTACATTTTTTGGGCAGAATTTTAAGTAAAAGCCTTCGGAGGTCTGCAATCATCCGCAAGGTCTCAACCTCAAATCAGCTATATTTCTTCTTTTCGTGCTTTTCGCGGTTGATAATCTTCATTTTTTGGTTTCGGTTTATCCGAGTCAGGCTTTTGCAAAGAGTAGTAAGTATCCGAGTTGCACTAGATGGATTAAACCCATATTGTGCAGTAGAAATTTGCGAATAGCAGTAAGATTTTGGCACAGAGAGAGTTAGATAATTTTTATAAATATAAAAATAATATTCATAAAAATTCTCTAACTCTTCTGTACTCATCCCGATATGCATCGGGACTACTCTTCATCAAATCCTACTGCCCAAAATGGGTTAAAAAATAACCACAGATTTCAGAGATCCCAAATCCCTGCAATCTGTGGTTTAATTTATTTCCGGTCACTGAACACTGGTTACCGGGTTATTCCATCGCTGCTGCAAATTCTATAGAAACTATTTCCTCCACCGGAATTTTGCGTACTTCATCATCAAAGAGGAATTTGACTATTTCGTCGGTTCCCCCCAGAAACATTCCCACCAGAACTGAGCCGTTTACCAAGTATATTTTATCGCTGCTGTTGTCTTTGTATTCATCTTCCGGTTCATCTACTACTATATATACATCATTCGGTTCATCATAATAATACCAGGTATGGTAAAATACATAAAACACTCTGTCATGCCGGCGAACCATCCGGAATCCGTCAGGTATACGTCTGATCCGCGCACCTTTGGGAGCTTTAACCACTTTATAACCATGCGGGTGTTTTTTATAAAAGATCCCATGATTCTGATAGTAACGTTCTCCACCTACTTCAATTTCCACGGAACCTTTGGGCAGTGTTTCTTTTTGAATAACTCGGGGACTTTTCTTGCCGCTTGTAACAACTTTCGGTCCAGCCAGCAGAACTGCACTGCCTGCCAGAAAAACTAATATTACTACAATTGCGATTCTTGCTCTTGTCGTCATTTCTACCTCCTGAATATTTTCGGACAAATTATGTTTTCTCTCATTTTTCTGTCCACTTTCTCAAAAGCTTAGACAGTTATTTTAATAAATGTCTGCGCTTTTTCGCTTTTACCAGCAGCGGGTATTGAGATAAAAAAAGTCCGCCCACTACTATTAAAATACCAACCGCCTTCGTCACCGGCACTGCTTCCTTAAGTATGAAAAATGCCAGTACTGTCGTGAAAACAGGGATCATGTTAGAAAGTATATTTGCATTATTCAGCCCAATCTGGCGGATAGCAAATGTGAAAAGCAGAAATGCCCCACAAGTACAAAATATTGCCAGTCCCAATACTGGCAAAAATGCCTCCCAGGGGGGGATGGCAGTAAAAAACTGCCTGCTCTCAAAAATCAGGAAAAGCGGCAGAAAATAAAGCATGCCAAAGAAAGTCTGCACCATCACTATCGTCACGGGCTTATATTCATGGGCAATCTGACGCAAACTTATGCCATAACCTACCGCTGCCAATACTGCCAGAAATAAAAAGGCCAGGCCTTTCAAAGATACGGTTCCATCTGCATTTCCTGAAACCAGCAACGCTACCCCGCTGAATGAAATGATCGTGCCGGCAATTCCCCACTTTGTAATGGGTTCCTTTATCAAAATCCAGGCAACTATCGGTGTTACAAGCGGTATCAAAGATATGATTATAGCGCCGTAAGATGCCGGAACATAAAGCATCCCTTTACTCTCTCCAATAAAATAAAGAAATGGCTCGAAAAAGGAGAGCAGCAGCAGATGAAGTATATGTTTCCGCTTGATCCGGTCCCGTTGAGGACTGATATAATATAAGATAGGCATAAGCAATGACGCTGCCACCAGGCGTAAAAACGTTAAAGTATAGGCACCCATATATAAATAAGCGATCTTGATGACAATAAAGGAGGCAGCCCAGAAAAACATCGCCAGCAATGCCGCCCCGTATGGCAATATCTTCATCTGTCCGCTCCTGTAATTGTCAAACATTTTTCTCTCTATCATTCCTTTCACTTTTATTCATAATTTATCGTTTAAATCACCATCTCACAGCCCTGTATCCTCTGCTTTCGCACTATTTCGGTTCCACTTATCAACCACAGCAACTGTGAGCCGGTTAAGTTTACCTCTTTATTACACTAAGGATATTTGCCCTGAATGCTTTCAAAACCGCATTCTCATAATCCTGACACAAACGACAAAATTCCTGCCACTTTACCATGTCAACACCTTAATCCCATCTTGCTGCCATCCCCCTGAAATCCGTGACTCGAAATCCGAAACTCGAAATATTAAGAGAAGATACCTCACCACAGAGAACACAGAGTAAATGCGAAAGAGGAACCAGTGATTGGTGAATAAGGAAAATAGAACTGCAAAATATAAAGAATCCAATTTTCAATTACCTTTAGTCGCACTCTCACACCCTCACACCCTTACACCCTCAGTCGCTAATTCTTCCGTCAGAAATCTTGTCACATCTCTGATCTCGATATCATTTTCGATTCGCTCTCGTTTAAGATTACCAACAAGTTGCACTGCTTTTACCTTGTATTTGATAGAAAAATCACACAGTGTTTTGCTGAGGTTATAATCACTATTCTTCACTTCCAGAAAGAGGATTGGATTCACTGATTTCGTGAGACAAAAATCAATTTCCTTTTTCTCTTTTGTGCGGATATAATGAAGTCCGGAAATTTCTCCCATCTCTTCATATTGTCTAAAAGTATAGTCCATCAAAGAAACAGCTACGGCGTTTTCGAGTTTCTGTCCAGCATCACCAATCACCATTCCCGTATCATAAAAATAAAGTTTGGGTTCCTTCAAAATTGATCTGGCTATATTATTGGAAAATGGTGTTACCCTGAAAACTATGTAAAGTGCTTCCAGAATTTCTATGTAACGTTTTACCGTATTGGGAGAGATTTGAAGATCGGTACTCAATGAACTGAACGATACGGGCGAACAGACCCGCTGCCTGAGTAATTCCAGAAGAAGCTCAAGTTCTTTGTTTTTTGCCAGTTTTGTTAAATCAGCGACGTCTTCCCTGAGCAAACCATTTATATAAAAATTCCGCCATCTTTTCACAAACCTCTCGCTATATGACAGTAACGGTTCCGGAAATCCTCCTTCTGAAAGGATGTTCGGATTCAAATCTTCTGCTCTGCCTGCCACTTCAAACGGTGTAAAGGGCAGCAAATGATGCAGAAAATATCTTCCAGCCAGTGAATCTCCAGCCTTGTGAAAGGTTTCGAGCCTGGCACTGCCTGTTATTAATATTCGCAATTTTTCTTCTCTAGTATCAAAAACTCCTTTGAGATAATTCTTCCAGTCTTTCATCTTATGGATCTCGTCAAAGATGATCAGATCGGTATTAGATAACCAGGATTCGTTGCGGATAATTTTTCTGTCAGCTAACCTGTCATAATTCAAATAAACGGGATGCAAAAAGCTTTCAGCAACTTTTTTTGCCAGCCAGGTCTTGCCCACCTGTCTGGGGCCAGTAACAAATACCATCTTCTTTTCTAAATCGCTGAGTATAATTTTTTCTTTATTTCTTTTCATAGCGACTAAACTGCAGCACTTTGCAGAATAGTCAAGACTTTTCCGCAATGGACTTAGATGGATTAAATAAGACAAAAGTAAGTATAAGGTTAAACATATTTAATAATGAGCTTTCTGAACTTGCAACTTTTCTTAATCAGTTCACT
Organism: Candidatus Cloacimonadota bacterium; assembly: GCA_021736135.1. Classification (GTDB taxonomy): domain Bacteria; phylum Cloacimonadota; class Cloacimonadia; order Cloacimonadales; family TCS61; genus JAIPGO01. The sequence goes on along the minus strand of JAIPGO010000009.1, from coordinate 4,106 downwards.
GAAAAAGAAAAGGAAGTGATAGAATTAGTAATCAGACCAATATTTAATACAGATAAATTTCAAAAGACAAATTCAAATTTATTAGAGATAGATAAATTTATTGCCAAAGCAAGAAGTATTGGATTTTATACTTTGGAAACACATAAGAAACCTGGTAGTTTCTACTACTGTGAAGGAGATGGAGGGCTTAATACCTTTCATTTATTCCCGGATTTAACTGTCTGGAAATGCGGATCAGATAGAGAATTTGAATTAGATAATATTGGATATATTAATGAGAAGGGACAGATAACACTCGATTTCACGAAAGTAGTTAATTACGCCTCCAATAATCCTTTTAAAGATATTGAATGCAGGGAATGCAAATATCTCCCAATATGTTTTGGAGGATGTCCGGTTGATTATCATAAAACAAACAAGAGAAGCTGTTATGTAAAAAACAGGTCAGTATTACAAATATTGACTTAAAAAAAAGGTTATGGAAAAATAACCTTGAAGGAGGAAAAATGAAAGTATTAGTACCTGCAGTTGAGCATCTGGGCAAAAGTGTTTTAATTACTGGAGATGCCCGTGACATTCATTGTTATGGTCTATGTGAGCCCCTTTGCACTTTCTTGTGCGGTTGTCCACCTATAAGTGGTTAAAAAAGCGTAAGGTGGAGAGGCAACTCTCCACCATTTTTTAAGGAGAATTTATGAAGAACTTGATTAGTATAATCAAGCGTGTGAAAAGCATACATTTTGTAATATTTTTGTGCTTAGGACTGTTGTATTCTTTTGTTTACATATTTCAATTGATATCACCACTTTATCAAAAGTATTTATTAGATACCGTCATAGAAGAGAGCAGGATAAATTATTTTTTTCTATTTGTGTTTATGGGAACCCAGATAGGCATTCCTTTAGTGAGTATTTTGAGTAACTTGGTCTATAGCAGACTTAAGTTGAAAATAGATAATCATTTCTTTTTTCAATATTTGAAACTGATCGTGAATCAGAAGAAAAGCAGGATATCAAACTGGGGCAGCGGTCAATATGCCGATATGATGTTTGGTGATATCAACAGATTAACCAGCTCAATATTTAATCTAGCGCTCTTTGACCTGGTTTTTAGTATCATACAATCAGTGTTAGTTTTCTTTATTGTGATCAGATGGTCAACAACCTATGGTTTTATTTGTATTGGATATATGGGACTTGCCCTGCTAATTAGCTTACTTTTTTCCAGAAGCCAGGTCAAAGCCTACAGTGATAACCGGTCTGCTTCCGGAGAAATGTATAATGAATTAATTGATCAACTATCCAATACCCAGATTATCCGTCACCTGTCTATAAGTCACAAGCTTGAAAATAGTATGAGGGCACGCTATGAAAAGATGCAGAAAGGATTGCTAAAAATTCTGAATTTACAATCGCTTCCGTCAGCATTACTCGGATTGTTAAGTGGAACGGGATTAGTACTAATTTTGCTTGTTTCAATAGACTTACTGCTAAATAAGAACATTACTTTTGGAACCCTTTTAGCTATGTTGTCATACTACATGATAATAATTAATCCTGTGAATAATATTGTTGATACAATACAAAGATTCAGGTTTGCTACCGTAAGTATTAAGCGCTTGGACAATATTGAGAATAATTATCTTGAGGATAATGGAAATGTACCAAAACTTCTTCCGGAAAGCCACTGGGGGGAGATCAAGGTATCGAATTTAGATTTTTCTTATAAAGATTTCCAGCCTGTTTTTGATAAACTTTCTTTTGGAATTAAGGATGGCATAACGGGACTCGTAGGATTATCAGGTGAAGGGAAATCATCTCTAATTAAGAGTATGTGTCAGGAGATACAGTTAAAAGACGGATTGATCAGTGTTGATGGAGAAAATGTTAAGCATTTTCCTCTGAGGTATTACCTATTTAAGATCAACCTTTTGCCGCAAGTAATAGAGATATTTAATCATGATCTGGAGTTTAATCTCACGCTAAATAGACAAGTGATTCCACTTAAAGAAAAAGATAAGATCATGAAAGATTATGAACAAGATTTCAGACGAATATTTGCGGAACTTAGTGATAGAATTGAAACGGAGAATTTTTTGCAAATACATAAGTGGCTGGAAAAGGAAAAGGAAATGCTGCCCTGTCTGGAGTTAATAGGAATATTCAGGCCTGCTGATGATAGGGTAAATGATTATTTTGAATATGTTAAGACCTTGGTCAGGAATATTGATTCCATTGTCCAGGAGATAAGCAGGATAAGTTTTGAGCAGAATTACGTCGAAAAAGAAAAACTTAACGATATTATCCATCTGGCTGGTATTGAAGAATTGCAGGGCAGAAATCTGGGAAGCGATGGAATTTCCATATCTGGCGGTGAAAAACAAAGGCTGGCGCTGGCAAGATTTTTGTTGAGAGAAGAGCCTGAATTTGTAATACTGGATGAACCATTTACCAGTCTTGATCTCATCACTGAACGCGAACTTCTGGCAGTGTTAAAAAGTAGTTTAAAGGACAAAAAGGGGCTTTTAATTACACATAATATTAATGCACTAATGAACCTGGCTGACACTTTTCATATAATGCAAAACGGGAAAATAACGCAAAGCGGAAAACACGCTGATCTTATCAATCAGCCGGGATTATATCAGGATCTATTGAAATGCTTTACTGAGAATGCAATTTTATGAAAAAATTAATAGTTAATCGTTTGTCCTTATTCGTAACTCGGAATTCGAAACTCGGAATCAGGATTCTGGAAAAGAAGAAAAGAGTATTTAGCCACGGATTACACGGATTTACACGGATAAGAGATTTATATTACTATTTTTTCTCTTACTTTGGGTTAAAAAATTTTACATTTTACATTACTCTTATATCACATCTTCACACCCTCTCATTTTCTCCCCCTCACTCCCGCGCATACTCGTACGGAAAATGAGTTTTCTTGACAATTTCCTTGTTAATAAATAAATTAAATTAAAACTTAGGAGGTAATATGATTGCTAGTTCTTTTTTAAGTTTAATAATTTACTTTGTTATTTTCTTTTTTATTGCTTATTTCATTAATAGAAAGTCAAAAGTACCCTTTCTCGTAATGACAAAGTACGATTTAGATGAATCACTGGAAGGCGAAACAATTATCCATTTAGTAGGAAGAAGAGCGGGTTTTTTTTCGTGGATAATGCACAAATTGAATATAAGTAACAGGTATGAACTTATATTAAAACAGGATGAACTGAATTTTGAAGAAAGGAGTATGTTTGGAGAAGAAATTATATCTATTCCGTTAGATTCTATTTCTGAGACAAGAACAGGACATACAAAACCTTTATTGTTAATCTTTTTAGCGATAATCTTTTTTATATCTGGTTTGTTATTAGCTGGTAGTTATACAGTTATTTTATTTGTTCTGGGTGTTATATTTGTAATAGTTTATTTTTTTGGCAAAGCACTCAGTATTTCTGTACGTACACGTGGAGGATCAGTAATCGGAATCAAATTCAAACCCAGTTTTATAGAGGGAATATCAGTTGATATAAACAGGGCAATAAGAACCACAGAAATTATTCGAGAAGTAGTAAGAAAAAGGTCATAATTAATATCTGAATTTATGTATGTCACCTTGCGGATGATCACAGACCTTCGCAAGGTGACTTCTTATTTTTTATTCATCAAAGTACTGAATTAAAATCCTGCACTTGTTAGCAGGCCAACTATGTTTTGTGCTCAATGGCGATTCCTGGTGAAAGTGAGGGATAAAGGAAATGACGGGCAGTCGTTAATCGTTAGTAGTTAGTTAGTAGTTAGTAGTTAGTAGTTAGTAGTTAGTAGTTAGTAGTTAGTAGTTAGTAGTTAATCGAAATTGAATTCAGTCATTCAGTCTCGCAGTCAAGAAGTCAGGCAGTTGTGTTTTCAAAGAAGTCAATCCCTCTTATCCCAGTCTCGGTTTTCTATTAACGATCAACGACAAACTATTTACATTAGTGCCAAATGTCCCCATAAGATTGCTAAAATCATCAAGAAAGAAGAGAGAAAGGAAATATTTCCCTCTTCCTTCTTTTTTCTTGTGCATTCTTATTTTCGATTCCACACTTTTTCCTGTCAACT
>JAIPGO010000106.1 GCA_021736135.1 Candidatus Cloacimonadota bacterium | reverse complement strand
AAGTTGGAAAATCATATGTGGTACAGACTGCAGAGATATTTCAAACGTAAAAGTCAGCGAGCTTGTAAGCTTTCCCGCCAGAATGCTTTTGGAGTCTTGACCAGCAAATATGGTTTAATAGATCCATTAATTTACAAGCAAGTTGACAGCCGCGAATGCTTTCGATGAACTTTGTCGGTAAGCCGTGTGCGGGAAAACCGCACGCACGGTTTGACGAGGGGGGCAGGCGATGGATTCGCCTGAGCCTGTCTCTACTCTACATTGGTGATTGGGATAATTTTTAAAAAGTGAACATCTTTAGCCACGGATTACACTGATCTGCACGGATTTTAAACTTTTTTACATTTACTCTGTGTTCTCTGTGCCTCTGTGGTGAAAAAATCTTCTCTTAATATTTCGATTCACGACTCACGACTAACGATTAACGTCTTTCGTCTACCGAATCATCATTAATTATTAATCAGATACGTCCAGAAGTTTTGAACGAAGTGAAATCCCGTTCACTGTTATCAACTATAAAAAAGAAAACTGCGTTTTCTACAAATTGACACGGTTAATTTACTCCATATTATCGATTCACGATTCCCGAGGTCAGGCCGTGTTCATTCCCCAAACTCTCTGCGTTCGCTCTGGTGAACGTCCACTTGTCGATTCACGATATCCCATCTTCTCATCTTCGGTTTTCGGATTTCGTCCATTCACTGTTCACTATTCACTTTTTAAAGACTCCCGTCTTATCTAAATCAGGCATCCCCCCGTTTTATTATTCAGGATATGTGGTAACTTCTTATTTTATAAAGTAATATTTAGGATTTATTTCTTATAATTCCCAGTACGGGATAAATTTGTATAGCGTAAGGTTGCACAGAAGGTGCTACTTTATGTAAAAAATGAGCCCCTCCCCCACCCCATCGGCGCTGCGCGCCGATGGGGTGGGGTATATGCATCATTCATAAGGTAGTCTCGGAGTACCGAGCCAACCTTACGCTATACGAATATATCCCTTTCAGGGAAATGAAACTTCACAAAAGACGAGATATTTAAAAATTTCGGGGGGATGTTAAGTCTTATCTAAATTTCTTGACATAAACAGAGAGAGGTTAATTTTTAAAATAAGGAGGCAACAATGAATTATGAGAAAATCCGAATAAATCTAGAGCAGCAACTGGGAAATGAGATTTTTCAAGCGGTTCAGGGTGGGATAATCCTTGAAATCCTGAAAGTAGCTAAGTTTGAAGATATGGAGCTTGACTATCAAAAGATCATCGATGGCAAACATTCCCGGGTTACAGCTTCTGTTTCACCCAGGTTAAATGAGATCTGCCAGGAAGTAACGAACTCTCTGGAGTATAAGGGAGAAATTGATTTTTATATTGTTAAGCAATCAGAAAAAGCTATAAACACAATTCCCGGAATTACAGGTGAAAGGGCACCCATAATTGCCATGAACTCCGATTTGATCGAGCATCTTGATGGGTCTGAGCTGCGCTTTGTAATCGGTTATGAGCTGGGGAAGCTGATCACACGTTATGCAGATATCAAGCGAGTATTGAAGTTCGTATTTCCAGTTTATGATGCCATTCCGTTACTCTTGAGAAATAAGATCAATTTCTGGGAAAAACTCTCTGAATTGAGTTCAGACAGGTTTGCCTGGATAGCTTCACCGAACATAAATAAGATAGCGTCCTGTTTATACAAATTATCTTCCAGGCTTGATGATGATAAATTTGATGTTATCGCAGAAGATTACTGGGAAACAAATGAAAAGATACTGGAAAACTATCTTCAGGAAGAAAATCCTGATGAATTAACTTATCCGGTAAATCCTTTAAGACTGAAAGCAATAGAGCTTTTCGGGAAATCGGAACTATATAAGTCATTGGCAAACGGAGCCGTTATTGATGACAGCAGGTTATCCCGCGAGATGGATGAACTCGTCAGTAATTTCATAACCCTTTTTGACACAGAGCTTGACCGGCAGCGGCTGATCTTCATTGCTTCCGGTGGTGCTTTGATCGCCAGGGCTGATAAAAAGATCGATGCCAGCGAATATGAGAAAATGCTCAAAGTGCTGTCAAATTATACCCTGTTCCCGGAAAGAGTTCTGAATATCGCACTTAGCAATGAAAATGAGACGATACGGGAAATGTTTGAGAAATCTGCGGAGATGATCATTCAACAGGATCCCCAGGAAAAAATTGCCATGTATAAATACCTGATCGCCCTGGCCCTGGCAGATAATGAGATCATGATGTCTGAAATGCGAGAACTTTTTGGGATCGGGAAGCGCATATTTGGCTATAATGAAACAGAAATAGCCCAGATAATAGCTAAGGAAATCCAGGAGAATTTCATCCATAAAGCATATTAGGTTACTTACTTCAAAGTATCTGCTTGACAATGAAATGACTATTTGGTTGATAGTAAAATGAGCTTAGAATATATATGGAGGTAATATGATGAAAAGATTCAGTATTTTTGTTTTAATGATAATTGCCGTCAGTGCAATTTTTGCAACCACAATTTATGATGTACAGTACACCACGGTACCAGGAGCAGATAATACTTATCCTTCAACTATGACAGGACAGGAAGTAACAGTGGAAGGTATTGTTACGGGTATTGGTATTTCCGGTTATGAAGATAATTTTTATATTTCAATGCCGGAAGGTGGCGCCTGGTGCGGGATTTATGTTTATGCTGCCCAGGATTCATCACGTGCACTGGGTGATCTGGTTTCTGTTACCTGTACTGTTGCCGAATATTACGGCTTAACAGAATTATCTTTCCCCACAGATGTAACTTTGATCAGTGCCGGAAATCCTTTACCGCCCCCCGTAGTGGTAACAACCCTTGATGTTTCCGGCAATGAAGCCTATGAAGGCGTTCTGGTGGAACTGCAGGATGTATATGTTTCTGCCGTACAGGATGGTTATGGACAATGGTACGTGGTAGATATGTCTGGAACACCCTGCCAGATCGACGACACATTTTTCTATCTGGATTCAGTGGACCCTCCCATTGAAGTGATCCAGAATGACTATTGGGCATTTATTCGCGGTATAGCAACCTATTCTTTTGATGAATATCAGATCGATCCCCGTTTCCCGGAAGATATGTCACACGTTAGCGCAATTGGTGAAAATTCGATCAATCCGGTATCCAGTCTGAATGGTAATTATCCCAATCCATTCAATCCGGAAACAGTAATTGATTATAACCTGGTAGATAATGCTTACGTTGAGATCGGCATTTATAATGTTAAGGGCGAGAAAGTAAATTCTCTGGTCAATAGCAATCAGGCAGCAGGAAATCATCAGGCTGTATGGACAGGTATCGATCTTAATGGTAACACTGTAACCAGTGGTGTATATTTCTATATGCTGAATGGTGACAGTGCTTCCATGCAGAAGATGATCCTGTTGAAGTAATTTATCACTTTTCGCAGAATAATTAAAGAGCCTCCTGATGGAGGCTTTTTTTTATTAGCTCTATTTATAATTGGGAATACCTCAAATTCGTTTATATTATGACAAAGAAGAAATTTATGAGGGTAAAATGAAAATAATAATATTACTTTTAGCGCTCTTCAGTATAATCTTTCTGAGTGCTGTAAATCAGTCGGAACTGGTATATGAGCAATTGGCTGATGATAAGGGTTGGGAAAATTTAAAAGAAGATGGGGCGACTTTTTTCCGGCGGAAACCGATGACAGGATTTGATCTCTATGCCCTGGAAATAAGGCGGGTAACCAGCATAGAACCGGAGGCAGTATATGCCGTTTTGCTTGATGTTGCCAGTTATGGTGAAGTGCTGGGAGATAATAAATATCTGGAGGCAGAAGAAGTAAGTAGAGATACAGTAAAAATCACGGGTTATCAATATGCACGTATACCGCTGATTCCTAACCGTCATTATCTCTTTGATTTTGATCTTACAGACTATAGAAGATCTTTACAGGAAAAACAGAACAGGTTAGCCTGGAAACTGCTGGATCCTGAGGGTGAATTCAAAAAATTCGTAGCTGCCAAAGATCTTGAAAACAATAATCCCATCTATATCCGTAACGGTGCCGGGATCTGGATGATCAGGGAAATTTCTCCTGGCAGGTATGAAAATATCTATCGACTATATATTGATCCGGCAGGCTGGATGCCAGGGTGGCTGGTAAACAGTTTCAATGTTAAAAACCTGAAGCAGCTTTTTGATCAGGTTCTAAGCGCAGCAGCAAAAGGATGATAAAATGAGAATATTACTTCTGATATTATTGATCACTTTTTTGACTTCCTGCAAAGTGGATAACAGATGGCAGACTGTGCCCTTTGTTAATCTGGAAAAATTTATGGGTGACTGGTATGTGATCTCGATATTACCAAATTCTATTGAGAAAAAAGCGGTAAACTCGATCGAATCATATAAATTAAATGAGAAAGGCAATATTGATATCACCTACTCGTTTTTTATCGATGAGCCTACCGGTAAAAAAAAGGTTATGCATCCTAAAGCTGAAGTATATGATCTCGAAACAAATTCCGAATGGCGGGTGCAGTTCATCTGGCCCTTGAAATTCGCTTACCTGATTATCTGGCTTGATGAAGATTATGAAACAACTGTCATCGGGGTGCCTAATCAAAAATATGTCTGGATCATGAGCCGGAAACCGGAAATTGCGGCTGCAAAATATGAAATGATACTGCAGCATCTGCGCCATCTGGGATATGATGTAGACAAGTTAATGAAAATACCACAGATCTGGGAGTAGAATGGCGATATTATATCTGGATGGAAGGCGTCTTTTTCGGGGGTTTATAGCCGGCAGCCGGAGTGTGACTGCCTGGACGGATTATTTGAACAAGATCAACGTGTTTCCGGTGCCGGATGGTGATACAGGTGCCAATCTTTCAGCAACTCTGGCTAATATACTGCAAAGCAGCAAACCTGATATGTCGTTGAAATCCACAGCAGAAAATCTGGCAGAACATGCTTTATCGATGGCAAGAGGAAATTCCGGGATCATATTTGCCCAGTTCCTTTATGGTCTCAGCCAGGAGCTGCCGCAGGGGAAACGGCTGACAATAGCGGATTTTTCCAGGGCTGCTCATAAAGCAGTTGATTATATGTATGAAGCATTGACGAATCCCGTAGAAGGTACGATGATAACGGTGATCAGGGTCTGGGCAGAGAGTATGCTTCAGTTTTCCGGTGAATACAATGACCTGTTCCAGGTTTTCAAGAAATCTTTACTAAAGGCAAGAATATCTTTAGAGCAAACTCCCCGGCAACTGGAAGTGTTAAGAAAAGCTGGAGTTGTTGATGCCGGGGGTAAAGGATTCGTCGTTTTTCTGGAGGGAATAAGCGAATACCTGGAAGACGGTAACCTGCTGGAGCAGGACAGTCATCAGGAACAGGTATTGCTGGGTGATATCCGCGAACATCAGGGCAGCAGGCTGCGTTTCTGCTGTGAAACCCTGCTGACGAAATTGCAGCAGGAGCCCAGGCAGGTCATCAAAGAACTGGAAACACTTGGTGATTCCATCGCTTCTGCAGGTGGCAGAAATAGACTGCATCTGCATATTCATACAAATGAGCCTACCGCAGTATTTCACATTCTGGCACAACATGCCAGTATCAGTAATGTGAAAGTTGATGATATGATCTGGCAGCAGCAGATCCAGGAAAACCGGAAATTCAAAATCGGACTGGTAACCGACAGTGCTGCGGATTTTCCTGATGAACTCAGGCAATATTATCAGGTAAATACAATTCCAATTAAATTGATGTTTGGAGAAGATATTTACCTGGATAAGGTAACGATAAATTCAGAACAGTTTTTTAATAAGATTGAGGCGGGATCGGTATTTCCTCGCAGTTCACAACCAGATCCCGCTCAAGTTAATGCCACGCTTGATTTCGTGCGGACACACTTTGAAAAAGTCATCTGCTTGAGCATATCTTCACAGCTTTCGGGAGTTTATAACCTGATGAACCTGTCAGCAGGCAACAACGAGGATGTGGCAGTGTTTGATTCGCGGCATCTTTCCGTGAGCCAGGGTTTACTGGTTCTTAGAGTTGCGGAATCTATTAAGGAAGGCATGCCTTTCGAAGAGATCATTAAAAATCTGCCGGAATGGAGAGAAGGTTGCTGGATATTTACTGATATCCGCTCTCTGGACTTTATGGTGAGAGGCGGCAGGGTAAGTCCGATCACAGGTAAAATAGCCAAATTGCTGAATCTTAAACCAATAGTATCTGTGGACGAACAAGGAAAGGGTATCGCCTGGGGTAAATCATTTTCCCGTAAAAGTAATATGAAAAAGATAATTGGCCTGGTCCAGGAAAAAGCCGGCTCCGGTAAGTTATGGAATTATGCCATAGTTCATGCCCGTTGTAATGATAGAGCTGCCAGGTATGGTGAACTGCTGGGACAAAAACTGGGTAAGGCTCCGTTATATATTATGGATATAGGACCGGTGGTGGGAGTTCATAACGGACCGGGGGCATGTGCCGTTGGTTTACTGGTGGAAAAGGAGTAAAAATGAATTGCTTTATATTAACAGCATTAGTGATATTTGCTTACATGACGCTGGGCTGGTTTATTGCCCAGATCAGGAAGGATAATTCCATAGCAGATATTTTCTGGGGGTTCGGATTCATTGTGGTCGCGCTGTCCTCGCTTTTCTGCAGCGGATATTTTACGCCACGTAGTATAATTATAGCTTTGCTGGTCATGATCTGGGGTTTACGCCTGACCATACACATAGGCGGCAGGAACTGGGACAAGCGGGAGGATTTTCGTTATCAGGAAATGCGTCGCCGCTGGGGCAAGTGGCAGGTTTTACGGGCTTTCACAGATGTTTTCGTTTTGCAGGGAGCTCTTTTGTATCTGGTGGGATTAAATATAATGCTGGTAAACACTTCTGCGGATACAGGTTTTTATGTGATAAATCTTCTGGGTTTAGCGATCTGGCTCTTGGGATTTTTATTTGAAATCATAGGAGATGCCCAGTTAAAATCGTTTATCAGTAAACCTGAAAATAAAGGAAAATTGCTGACAACCGGACTTTGGAGCTGGACGCGCCACCCTAATTATTTCGGGGAAGCCACGCTCTGGTGGGGAATAGCGGTTATCGCTTATGGCTCCTATAAAGGCTGGCTGCTGCTGGTGAGTCCTTTAGTTATCACCCTGCTTCTGCTTTTTGTAAGCGGAGTTCCGCTGCTGGAAAAGAAGTATGCAGGAAGAGCTGATTTTCAGGCATATAAGAAAGTAACAAGTAAGTTTTTCCCGCTGCCGCGTAAGAAGGCGTGAGTCGTGAGGGATAGAGGGTTGGAGGGTTAGAGGGTTGGAGGGTTGGAGGGTTAGAGGGTTGGAGGATTAGAGGGTTGGAGGGTTAGAGGGAATGACTGATTGACGGAATAACGGAAATCGAAATCCGAGATCCGAAACTCGAGAATCGGAAGACGGGAGACGGGAGACGCGAAGCGAAGATAGGACGACTGGACTTCTGGAAAACATGACTACTTGACTGCGAGACTACAGGACTGCATGACGGAAATCGAAATCCGGGAACCGAAACTCGAGACTCGAAATCCGAAACCCGAGACTCGAAACAGGAAAACCGGGAACTGAAATCCGGAAACGGGACTCGTCACTTGATTCTTTTACATTTGATAATCTTCGGAACGAAGTGAAGGTGTTGTTTCGTCTCACTTCTCACGTCTCACTCTGAACGCAGTGAAGACCCCCTATTTTTCCAGTTCATAGAATTCCACACGTCTGTTCATAGCTCTACCTTCGGGTGTGGCATTAGTGGCAACAGGAAATTCATGCCCCATTGATGTAGTGATAATGCGCGCACTGTTGATACCCAAATTAACGAGCATCTGCTTGACCGTTATGGAACGTTTTTTAGACATACGCATATTAACTTCATCCGAGCCGGTATTATCAGTGAATCCACGGACTTCAATAACCAGTCTGGGATTTTTTTTCATGGCTTCGGCAACCTGTTTCACCAGCAGTTCGGATTCTTTGGTAAGTTTGATACTGTTAAACTCGAAATGAACTGCCTCGATACCTTCCAGATCGATCTTCTCATAAACACCTTTGCCGAATTTGAAACAGAAGCCGATGCCGACCTGGGTCAATGTATTGGGGCTTTTTAAGTCACCCAGCATATTATCAGTATTTCCAAAAATAGCCTTCTGCTTGAGTTCAATATTAAGAGAAAAGCGATCTGTGAATCTGTTTTCAATACCAATATTGTAATAGAGATAGTTGTTATTAAAGGTTTCTCCGTATTTCTCATAGAATTCAGATGATTCGATGACATCATTGTTTTTCACAGACCAGTAGAGCTTGCCGAGTCCCAGCGCCAGGTAAGGAGTTACACCGGCTTTGGGAAATGCTGTCAAACGCATCCCCAAATCAATATTATAAAGTGTAGTGGAAGCCCCTATATCACTGGAAGAAGTCCAGGCAGTAATTCCTGAGCTTTCGGGATCGCTGGGTTTGGTCTTTCCCCAGCCGCCGGAAATTTCCAGGGCAAAATAGCGGTGATAATTATATCCGAGTCTGAGAGCGGGATGTGGTCCTATGGTGGAACCTTCAGAACCGTTACCGGTTATACGGAATAGATTTACATTAATAGCGCCATAAAAGGGATATTCTTTCATCTGGAAGCTTGTGGAAGCTCCCAGAGTGATGAGTAATGCCATAATAACAATAATTAACAGCAATTTTTTCATTTTATCCTTCCTCAAAAAGTCGAGATATTCTCAATTTAATATCCTGATAATGATCTCCCTGCCAGTAAATGGACCCGCAGGTGCGGCAGATTCTGAATTCAGAATGATACTGACAGATATATTCAGGAACAATACTGATAATTTTAGATTTATCAATCTCGTAAAGTTTTTTATTACATTTTGCGCAGCGGGAGAATAAAAATTCTTCCTGAAAACTGATAAGACCAATGATTTCGGTGAGCTGCTGCGACCAGAAATTGCTTTTAATGAGCAGGCATTTCACTTCCGTTTTCGTCTTTGCTTCTGCCTGGCTGCGGGTCAGGAGAATTCTTTTTTCACGCTGCGCCAGACGCAGAGCATTAAAAAAACTGGTATGTGGGTAAATGGCAGCATCATAACCCAGAAAACGCAATTCCCGTGCCAGTTTTCCCAGGTTGTCCCGCAGCAGAAAACGTGGTGAAGAATGAGATAATATCAACTGCGTGAACCTCGCAGAAAGATCAGGCGCAGGAACTGCACCAGAGCCATCAGCGTAGCTGCCACATAAGTGAGCGCAGCTGCACGTAATACAGCGCGTGCTCCCTGAATCTCAGTAGTATCGCGTAAATAACCGTTTTGCAGATATTGCAGTGCCCTGGCCGAAGCATTAAATTCCACCGGCAGGGTAACCAGCTGGAATAATAGTGCCGCTCCAAAAAACCAGATACCAATATCCATCAGCACTTGGTTTGTAAGCAAAAGACCGATAAAGAAAAGAGGAAAGGCAAGCGTAGAGCCAATGGATGCAGAGGGCAGCAGGGAGCCGCGTATTTTCACCGGAGTATAGCCAGCTGCATATTGCAGAGCATGTCCCGTTTCGTGAGCGGCTATCGCCAGCGCAGCCAGTGAGATGCTGTTATAAACGCCCTCAGACAGGAAAATGATCTTTTTAACCGGGTGATAATTATCCGTTAAAATGCCCTTGACCGGCTGGATATCAATCCCATCCAGTCCATTATCAATAAGCATTTTCCTGGCAAGTTCGGCACCAGTCAGGCCAATTGAAGCCGGTATCCGGCTGAATTTCTTGTAGTTTCCCTTAACCTGCTGCTGCGCCAGCAATGCCAGGATGAGGGCAATAATTACCAGTATAAAGGTGGGATCAAATAACATTGTTTACCTCCGTCAATTTTTTTGAGTTTATGACCTTTGACTTGTGAACATATCTGCTGTAATTATAAAATTTAATCAAAATGTCCGGTTTCAAAGAATTCCTGAATTTCCGGATGCCCCGCATTCTTAACATCTTTTAGGGGTCCTGCATAGAGCATTTTACCCTGGTGAAGAAAGATGATGTCATCTGCAATACGATAGATACTTGCCAGTTCGTGGGTCACGATGATGATGGACATATTGAGTTTATCTTTGAGATTGAGAATGAGTTTATCGAGAGTAGCACTGGTGATGGGATCGAGTCCGGCAGAAGGTTCGTCACAGAAGAGGATTTCCGGATCAAGGGCAATTGCGCGAGCCAGAGCCACTCTTTTTTTCATACCGCCGGAAAGTTCGGAGGGCTTCAGGTATCGGGCATAGCCTAAATTTACCAGATCCAGTTTGAGATTAATGATGCGTTCTATGATCTCTGGAGGCAGTGTAGTGTGCTGTTCCAGAGGAATGGATAAATTTTCGGCAATGCTGAGCGAATTCAGTAAAGCTCCTCCCTGAAATAAGACACCCACCTTTTTTAATAGCTGATTATATTCCTTTTCGTCCATGGTGGTTACTTCATCACCGAGAATTTTCACACTGCCGCTGTAAGGTATATAAAGTCTCAGGATATTTTTCAGCAGTGTGGTTTTACCGCAGCCGCTGCTGCCTAAGATAACGGTTACTTTACCCCTGGCTATATCTACGCTGATATCATCCAGTACGGTTTTTTCCCCATATTTGGCCGTAAGATTTTTAACTTCAATAATTGGTTCTTGCATAATATTTTAAAAATAAAAGATCAGGCTGTTGACCGCATCTAATACAATGATCCAGAAAATGGAGGCAACCACGGAAGTAGTAGTGACTTTTCCCACGCCCTCAGCGCCGCCTTTTACGTTGAGTCCGTAATAAACTCCGATGATCACTATTACCCAGGAAAAGACGATGCTTTTTCCGACAGCGATAAAGAAATCACGCGCATTGGCTACTTCGATAACCCTGGACCAGAAGAGCTGCGGTGAGATATTGAGAACATAAAAACCTATGATAGCGCCACCCAGAATACCCACGAACATGGAAAGTGTCACTAAAAGAGGCATGCAGACGGTCATGGCATGAAACTTGGGAACAACTACGAAGCGGATTGGATCCAGTGCCATCATCTTGAGGGCATCTATCTCTTCAGTTACTTTCATTGTGGCAATCTCAGACGCAATTGCCGAACCGCTTCTGCCGGATACCATTATGGCTGTGAGCATTGGTCCCATTTCTGAGATCATCGTTACGGATATCAGATCAACCAGAAAGATATCAGCTCCAAACTGCTTCAACTGCACTGCTGATTGCAGGGCAAGGATCAAGCCTAAGATAAAGGAAAGCAGACCTATTATGGGTACGGCATCCACACCGATGAGAATTGCCTGCTGGATAAATGATTCCTTGCGCTGCCCCTTCTTGTTGAAAAGCCCCACAATTGACCAGTAAAGAATATCCGAGACCAGGTACATCACTTCCTTTGCCTGTGAGAGAGTTTCAAAGACTAAAGAACCCATCTGTTCAAAAAAACCGGGTTCTTTCGGTACGGTTACCTCTGTTTCTGATTTTCCCTGAAATGTCGAAAGCGTCTGCTGGATCTGCGGACTGACGTTTTGTTGTTCCAGTGAGGGAAATTTTGCCTTCAGGAAATCAATAAAAACTACTCCCGCGCTGTCAATCGTCTCCAGTTCTGCCATATCCACAATCTGAACGGCATCACTTTTAAGAGTCTTCAGAGACTGCATCAGACCAGGGATGGAAACCTTATCCAGCCCTTTTTCCAGAAACAGGGTTTTATTCTCTATCTTCATTGCCTGTTAACGTAATATATATGTGAAGCGCAGGAATAAACTCTGCTGGTTAGCGATATAATCAAGCTTGCCATCCGTTTCACGGGTAAAGAATTTCAAACGGTAATCTATGGAAATATATTTGAAAAGCTTGATATTGAATATATTCTCCATATCCATGGTGTAATTCTGCATATCATTAAAGGGAAATAGCACATCGGCAGTAAGTGAATAATTCAGATTGCGCATAATCTGCAGATCACCTACCAGAGATGCTTCAATGCCTTCATCGTTGCTTGATTCCACTTCTTTATATACTTTGTAGTCCGTTGTGTCTATCGTTGTTTCACCATCATAGCTATACACATTATTCCTGAAATCCTGGCGCAATCCCAGTCCTGCTCTCAGGTTCATATCAGCTCTCGAAGTATCCAGAAATTTAAAATTTAAGCCAATTCCTTCTTTCAGCGTCAGAGGAAATAAGCTGGGTGTAGCTCTGTATCTGTTAGCATCCTTATGAGGTTCGGAATAAATCGAGTCTGCATTTAGCTCAACATAATCCAGATTATAAATGTAAGAGGGAAAGATATGCGTATTCATATCCAGACGCCCATATAAACCTATGGAAGAAATGACATTGAGGATTACCGTGTTTTTCAAATCGAAATCATCAAGATCAATCCGGAATTCATTAAAACCTTCGTCCTTGTTTGTACCCACTTCAATAAGATTTTTCATCCTGTAATTCAGTCTTCCATAATTATAAGTGAGAGTATTATCAAGCTGTCCGCTCATCGTGAGCGATGTTACAGAATTATTCTTTTCTGTGGAATTATCTGATTTCAGATTGAAATTTACATGAATTGCGCTTTTCTGGATCCAGTTGGAATCCTTTCTCTGACGCTCTTCCTCATTCATCACTCCAGCTCCGATCATGGAAACAATTCCTGAAACTTCATCTTCTTCCACTACGAGAGTGAGTCGCTGGCAGGCATTTTCTTCCACTTCTATAGTCGTGAAATCCCGGTAAGTATTAAATGATTCACTGTTGATGGTAACTTTATAAGTTCCCGGTTTTAATATCCACACAGTCTGTTTTTCACCCAGGTTAACATCAGCAGGATATTCAATGCCATAATCATAACCGTTTTCATTATCAAAGACGTTGTAACCTGTTTTCACATAATTACGCTGTTCATCCATCACATCCACGATCAGGCAGCCCCAGTTAGGGAATACGTTATACCGCCAGCGGGGACGGATTTCCACGCTCTGGTACATTCCCTGATCATCTCCTCCGGAACCATAGTGCAGCATATATTTTCCTTCTTTCAAAGGCATCTCTTCACCAAAACGGGCGGTTGTTATGTCGTTTCCCTTCATATCAAGAACCTTATAGAAAGGCTCGTTATCCTGACCGGAAAGATTGGGAAGGTATAGCAGACCGATACTTCTATCGTCAGTTGTTGTGGAATCACCCGATACTTCTGCAGAATAATCAACAACTTCATAACCTGAATCCTGGCTGACTGACTGGGCGAGGCTTTCTTTTTTACCGCTGAATTCATTCAGGATTTTTACTACGAAGTTATTGGTTTCTTTCAGGATCATCTCGTTGATTGCCTGCACAAATGCTTCCACATCTCCCTTGGGAATGCGCTTCGTGCGGTCAAAGCTATGAGTCACACTTAAATCAGGAACCTTGCTGTTATCCTCCTGCAGCCGGAAAAAAGTAAACTCCATATTTAACCGCGCTTCTGACAGGAACTGTGTTTCATACATTTCCATATTGATCACAGATGTGTTGATCTGATAATCCGGTATTCCGGTAAGGAGATTTCTATCTACGCTTGTGAAAAGATTATATTTAGTGCAGCGCTTAGCAACCAGATCAGGTATGGCATCGGAAAGTTTGATACCCCACTGATCATATACCAGGTATTGTATTTGAGGCCCATAATGCCGCTTCACGATTTGCTTGCGCGTGTAAGTCTGAGCAATGCGCGAATCCTGCACAATAAGTGAATATGGCAGAGGATTCGCCTGCAGCAGTCCCGGACGCTCAGTGCCATCAAGATATTCAAAGATATAATATCTTCTTTCAATTATATCTCCTCCGGTACAGCCGGTTATTAAAACCGCTGCTAAGACAAATAAAAAAGCTATGATCCTGTTTTTCATAATTCTTTCCTGGAGTTTTAGTTATTTCTTCTTAACAATATCGTGGGATCCTCTGAAATCCGACGTGCGAAATCATCCAGATTTTCCACGGCATCCCGAAGTGTTTCTATCATGGATATGATATCTTCCTGACTGCGCACCACTGTTAAATCTATCTTTTTCACTGTTTGGTTTATCTGAGCAATCGTGAGATTCAGGTTTTTAGCGAGTTGCTGTATATCAACTGCCGCCATTTCATCGGAAATTGTGGTAAAATTCGTGATCATAGTATCAATCTCGCCTTTCTGGATGATGTCATTAAACCGCAATAATATCTGGTTTGTGGAATGCAGCAACTGGGTAAGTTCGGCTGTCGTGCTGTCCAGATTAGTGATAGTATTGCCGATTGGTTCCCTGTTTTCTATTAATATTGCATCCACACTGCTCAAAATGGAGGTGAGCTTCTCCTGATTTTCCGTGTTCGTGATCGCCAGAATATTATTCATGATCAGTTCCAGCTTTTCTGCCATTATTTCCGCTTTACCAGTAATATTATCCAGTACGGAAGTTCCGGGTGGTATCTCGCTGCCGGGCTTGAGCAATGGTGCCTCGTTGCTGCCTCCACTCAATTCCACGACCTTAAGCCCCGTGATGCCCACCATAACCAGGCGTGCTTCCACATCTGTTTTGATGGGAGTACCTTGCGTAACGCTGATGGTTACCTGTACCTGGCTCACGTCCTCGGAGGATATTTTAATGTTATCTATCTTGCCTACTTCAATGCCATGATAGCGAACCTGACCTCCCACCTGTAATCCATTCACAGATACATCCGAAAAAGTGATATGATAAAAATCCCATTTCTCCATCAGTTTGCCACCAGCAATAAAGGCTATCGCCGTAAACAACAAAAGAGAAAGAAGAGTGATAAAAATTCCTAAACGTACTTTTTGTGCTTTTCCAACCATTTCAACTCCTGATACTTCAGGTTTATTTTTACTTTCAAGTTCTTTATGAAATTAAGTCTTTCCTTTGATTTGTCAAGCAAAACATTCTTTCACGTATCCCCCCATTTTTTACAAATCATTTAGCGCCAGTTCATACTGCTGATTTTTCAGGTAGTATTTCTTATATTTTCCTTTATATCTTCTTCTTGGATTGATCTTAAATAGACTGAACAAGTAAGAGACGATATT
>JAIPGO010000105.1 GCA_021736135.1 Candidatus Cloacimonadota bacterium | reverse complement strand
TTAATTCATACAAGAACTCTCCCTCAAAACTTTTTAACTCTAATCTGCTTAAATGATTAGCGTGCTCTTTCATCATGCCTCCTGGTGCTTTATTAATAAGATAATCAACCCCAGGGGACATATGTCACTATTTCATTAACACCATTTTATTGGTTGCTGAAAATTCTCCTGAACTGAGTCTATAGAAATACATACCGCTTGAAAGGATTTGTCCGTCTCTTCCGGTGCCATCCCAGATTATCTGGTAGTCACCTGCGGTGAGGTTGTTATTGATAAGTGTCTTAATTTTCTGTCCGGTGATATTATAGATATCCAGAGTGGTATATCCGGCAGCAGTAAGATTAAAGCTGATAGTAGTTACCGGATTGAAGGGGTTAGGATAATTGCTGAGACTTATAGCAATTGGTGTTACGCCGTCTTCAGGAGCATCCGTTGTACCTTCGGGGATAATGACGAAGTCAGCAGCACCGGTAGTGGTCACGTTGATATTCTGCTGATCCGTTTCGTAAAGAACCTTGGTTGCGATGCCTGTAAGGCTGCCGGAGGGCAGTCCGTCCACAAGGTAATAACCGGTGTTATTAGTAACGGCAAAGCCGAGTACTATCCCTGCATCGTCAAGAATAACTACACTGGAATTGGCCACCGGTTCATCATTATGATCTGTAACGTAGCCATCAACCTGATAAACTCCGTTGCGTTCGGGCATGATGAGTTCAAAATCAATACCGGTAACATTTCCGGCGGCAGTCACGGCGACTGCATCCTGGAAATCGATTACACCTGGATAATATGTTGGCACGCTGGCAAATTCGTAAGCAAGGATGTAATAATCGCCTTCGGGAAGGTTATTGAGCATATAGTTACCGAACATATCGGTAACACAGGCATCTTCCCAGTGATTTCCACCGCCGGAAACAGCAGCTACGAGTACCGGATTTTCCGGGACTAAGCCATCTACGGTAACGGTACCTGAAATGCTGTTATCAAAATTCTGCTGCAGCGCCAGGTCAAAATCTATACCAGTGATATCTTCATTAACAGTAACCACATCCGCACTGGCGGGTGACTGCTTGTGATCATAGAACTGTCTCATAACATTCATGGGATTGTTTTCGCCAAATTCTGCAGCGAAAATATAATCTCCTTGAGGAACTTCCAGCACATAAGCGCCGTTTTCGTCAGTTTCAGCAATAGCAACTGCCCATTGATTGCAGCCAGTACCGGGTGTCATCGCATGAACAAGAGCACCTTCCAGAGGAACGCTGTTCACGTAATCCATAACGATGCCTGAAACCGAGTAAAATACCAGGGGAGTAAGGTACATTTCAACCACTACTTCTATGTTTTCAGTGATTGAGATTACAGTGGCTTCTTCAGGATTAGTGGCTCCGTCATAGTAACTGATCAGATAGTCTTCTGCTTCTGCTGATAAAATATATTCACCTTCTGCTACGTTGTCGATAACGAAATTACCATTTTCATCCGTATTTGTATGATAATGATTCCACATACCGCCACCGGGATTTCCTCCATTAATGGATGCCAGATAAAGAGATGCCTGAGGAATAACGTCACCGCTGTCAGCATCGTAAACTGTACCGCTCACGCTGCCGCTTCCGGGAGTCTGAACCGGTTCAAGTGAAAAATTAAAGACTACATTATCGAATATATCAATGGTTGCATCAAAGGGCTCATAATTTGACCAGCCCATTGTCCAGGCCATTAACTGATATGTGCCATCAAAGATGCCGTTTATTTCATAAAATCCGTCATCGTTAGTCGTTGTCATATATGCCATCGAGTTCTGGCTGAATAACTGAATATGAACATTCTCGATCACATCGCCGGTTACTGCATCCGTAACAGTTCCGCTCAGCATATAATCACCGACCTCATAAGGAACCAGAACGATATCCAGAACAACGTCACCATCAATCATGATCATCTCACTGAAGTGCTCAAAACCTTCCGCTCCGGCAGTCACATGATAATTTCCGGCTGCAAGCCCGGCAAAATTATAAAATCCTGCTTCATCAGTTACAGCTTCATAAGTTTCCCAGCCGTGCTGCAGATAGATGAGAGCTCCGGCAATGGCTTCATTGGTCTCGGCATTATAAACATAACCGCTTAATGAACCTTCTCCACCCTGGTTTCCACCAAGAACTATATCATGAACAGTATCTTCCAGAATTTCAATTTCTGCTTCATAGAGCACCAT
This sequence comes from Candidatus Cloacimonadota bacterium, assembly GCA_021736135.1. Taxonomy (GTDB): domain Bacteria; phylum Cloacimonadota; class Cloacimonadia; order Cloacimonadales; family TCS61; genus JAIPGO01. The sequence continues at coordinate 13,000 of JAIPGO010000105.1, read as the reverse complement.
TCCCTGCATTCCCATTACAATAATTTGATATACGCCGGTGAAAATTCCGCTGATCTCATAATATCCTGCTTCATTACTAACGCCTGTGAACATATTGCCAGGTATGTTTTCTCCAAAAAGATGAACAATGATGCCTGCCTGAGCTACACCATCTTCATCTGTAATTGTGCCGGATAAAGTCAGGTCTCCAGTAGGATATGCCTCTAATTCAATATCAAACACTGTGTCTTCCAGAATTTCTATTTCTGTTTCGAAGTGCATATAGGTCTGATCCTGGGAATGTGCAACCAGTTCATATTCGCCGGCAAAAATACCATTAATAATATATGTGCCGTCTTCAGCGGTTTCTGTGGTATAATTCATTCCCGGTCCTGCATGTAACATCACCATTATTCCAGGTAGAGCAGCACCGGTTTCGGCATCTGTAACTAGTCCGGATAAAGTCAGTTCTCCCTGTTCAACAGGTATTAAGGCAATATCAAATACTGTGTCTTCCACAATTTCTATCTCTGCCATAAACTGTTCAAAACCGGTATTCCAGCCATGAACAACGAGGTTATAGTTTCCTTCTAATACTTCTGCAAAATAATAGTAACCGGCTTCATCGGTTACAGCTTCCAGCATTATTCCCTGCATGCCATGCAGACTCACTTCAATACCAGCTACTGCATAACCGGTTTCTGAGTTAGTGACTGTTCCGCTTAAGCTGTAGGTTTCACCGGGAACATATTCTTCAATCACGAAGTTAAATTCCGTTTCGCCTTCCACGTATACTTCGGTAACAAATGGCATATCAGGTAACATTACCATAACGTTGTAATTTGCGAAATCAAGGATCTCGGTAAAATCATAGGACCCGTCATCGCCGGTTACTGTTTCGTAGGCTACGTAATGCGGCTGAGTATTGGGATTATAAGTGTGGATGTTGAGTTCCAGGCCTGCGGCAAGTTCACCGCTTTCGTAGGTAACCACTCCGAAAAGATGCCCGGTCAATTCGCCGGGATTGCCTCCGGGTATTAGTTCGATGGTTATGGTCATGTCGCCTTCCAGTGAAAGCATTTCCATATAAGGTGAAAAACCTTCTGCTTCCACGTGAAGCATATAATTATTACCTTCCAGTTCTTCTAAAATGAAGTATCCGGCTTCGTCCGTGTTCGTCTCAAAAACTTCCTGATTGCCATGGCGGAGCTCCACCGATGCGCCACCTACAGGTCCACCAGCCGGTCCGCCCATAACCAACCCGTCAAGTGTAAATGCATTGAGTGCGAACAGGGAAGCTATCAGAAAAAATACGGTTAACGTGATTTTACTTGACATAGTTTCTCCTGTGTTCATTTTCTTCTTTAGCCTTAACATAATTAGGCCTCCTTTCATTTTGGCCGGTTTGCCCAACCGGTCAATTTTTTTTATTTTAGTAATAAGACTTTCTCTGTTTCAGTTATAATGCCGTTTCGTTCCAGAGCTATAATGAAAATCCCGCTGCCGACATTTGCACCATCCCAGTTAAATACTGCCGGTTGTGCTGCCAGCCAGCCTGTGTAAAGATTTTCCACCAGTTGTCCACGCAGATTAAATACCGAGATACGAACTGCTCCGGCAACTGACGGTGTCAAACTTATCCTGGCGCTGCTGCGGCTGCCAGGTATAAATGGATTCGGATAACACTGCATTTCAGAAAAGACCGTGGGTATTGCAGCATCATCGCTATCCGTAGTAATAGGGTTTATTACGAAATCATATTCATCGCTTTCGTTGAGGCTCATTTCTACCATTTCACTATCGAAGAATGTTTTAGTCGCCAAAACTGAATACATTCCAGTGCTTAACGAAACAGCTTCATAATGACCATCCGCATCGCTGATGCCAAAGCTTACCGGAAAATTGTCTTCATCAAAAAATACTACTGCTGCCCCGGAAACTGGTGTTCTATCCGGTTTTTCCACTAAGCCCTCTACCAGAAATACGCCATTAAATGCCGGATATTCAATCGCAAAATTAATGTTGGTCACATTGCCTTCGATATAAACTGTGATAGCATTTTCCCAGTCATAACCTTCCGGATAATATACCGGAGGCGTGCTTGAGGTCATCATTACCACATAATAATCGCCTGCTGGAATTTCATCAATAAAATAATAACCCGATGATTCTGAAACAGTCGTCTCGCTCCAATCATCATCTTCATCGCTGGCTATCACTATCACTACACTCTGAAATCCCGGTTCTTCACCATCCAAAGTTATATACCCCGAAATACTATTGTCCCCCGGATCTTCCAGCGCTGTCAAAAGAAAATCAACATTCTCAACATCCTGATTTATATGCAGAGGTGTGGCTTCAACATGAGTGGAAACATTTTCCCAGTACTGCGTTGAATAACCTCCACAAGTGCTGAAAAGATAATACCTCCCGGCAGCAGTATCGGTTGCGTAGTGCCCATATTCATCAGTTATTTCCTGAAAATATTCGCCTTCGCCACCACAGGCTATAGCATAACCCGAAACCAGGGCTCCGCTTAACGGAAATATTTCCTCTCCATCAAGTTCACGTACTGTGCCACTGATATTGAAATAAGTTGCCGGTTCCAGTATCAGCATAATATCAGTCAGCACCTCTCCCGGCTCAAAAAACAGCACGTCCGCTCCCTGAAAATTATGCGCGTTTTCCCAGAAATAATGCTGGTAACCAGGCAGATACTCTACAAATAATATATATTCACCCGGAAAAATTCCTGCTATTTCAAAACTCCCGTCTTCTTCTGTTTCTGTCAGATATGTGTTCCAGAAATTATTCAATATTCCATAAAGATATATCTCTTGACCCGCTACCCCATTGGCATTTTCGTCTACCAGAATGCCACTCAGTGAACACATCTCCATCGCTCCACCATCTTCCAGATAAAAATCTATTCCCGTTAATTCAACTCCTGGATTATTTAATATTAATAATTCAGCTTCTTCAGGGGTCGAAACTCCCGGATAAAATTGGGGCGGATACTGATATGAAAACGGAATTACTCTAAGTCTATAAATACCAGGCTCAATATCGGTCAGTGTATAGGGCTCTCCAGTTACAACATCCTCTATCATTGCAGGATTCATCAAATTCTGCCCATGATAAAGGAACAGACTGCAGGAGAATATTTCTCCGCCTTCAGCTGTTATTATGCCTGATATACTGGCTGCAGAAAGCAATAACACTCCCGCTAACATAATCACTAATAAAATACTTCTTTTTTTCATAATCTCACCACCTGTTCACAATCTATCTGCTATAAGTTAATGCAGAAACCGTTCCACATACAAATATTTCTGTCAACTACATTTTTTATTAATAAGTTACGAAAATACGCCTGCTTTTTCTAAATGTAACACTTATGTACCGTGAATTAACCTGAAAATAATATGAGTCAAAATATATAATGGATAACTGACCTATTAATTTATATTTAGAATATATGTAAAGATAATGTTACTATAATACATTACTGTTACAGGTCGTGCCCAGCTAAGAGCAAGAGTTTTGGACTGTACCCAGGACAAGACTTTTGAGTGACTTTATAAGTTTCCCAGCTTTGGTCAGATTCCAAAAGTCTTGCCCGAAATACGTTCAAAACTCTTGTCATCCTTAACTTGTTAGACGTTCACCAGAGCTCAGCTTGGGGAATGAATGGCAACAGCTCATACTCGACTGCGTCTCGTTGCATTAGCGGGAGCTAATGCACTCCAAAAATATCCTAAGTCCTGTGGTCGGATTCCAAAAGTATTGCCCGAATTACGTTCAAAAATTTTGTCATTCTTAACTTGTCAGACGTTCACCAAAGCGCAGCTTGGGGAGTGAATGGCAACAGCTCATACTCGACTGCGTCTCGTTGCATTAGCGGGAGCTAATGCACTCCAAAAAAAATGACCCGCACAAGGCGGGTCGATCTATGGCATCCCGTAGGGGAATTGAACCCCTGTTGCAGGAATGAAAATCCTGAGTCCTGGGCCACTAGACGAACGGGACACTAAGTAATTATGGTGATCCTGCCGCGATTTGAACGCGGGACTCTCTGATTAAAAGTCAGATACTCTACCGCTGAGTTACAGGACCTTTTTTACTATCTAACTTTCATTTCACCAAAGCACTCTATCACACTGCTTAAAAAAACAGTAAAATCACAAATGTAAATATGCGCATTTTATGTCAATATATTTTTAATATTTCTGTCTTTTCTGGCTTTCTCACCTTTTTCCCACGTCTCCCGTTTCACTTCTCTCTATTTCCCGTGTTCATTCCCCAAACTCACTGCGTTCGCTCTGGTGAACGTCCAGCCTTCCGGTTCCTGCATTTCGATCTTTTCTCATTTTCACATCTTCTCATTTTCGTTTTTTCCCGTCTCACGACTCCCGTTTCCCGATTCCCTTCTCACGTTTTCCTTGACCTGTGGACTGGAAAATATGCAAGTGCATTATTTGACGAAAAGGGGCAGAATAATGAGTAATAATCGGGAAGGAAGGTGCATTATATATGGATAGATTTATCATCAAAGGAAAAAACAGACTGAGTGGTGAAATAGCAGTTTGCGGTGCCAAGAACGCTACATTACCAGTAATGGCGGCAACAATTTTAACTGAGGGCGAATTCGTGCTGGATAACGTTCCTAATCTGATAGATATCAGAACGATGGGGCATTTGCTGCGCATACTGGGAGCACGCGTGGAACATGATAATGGGCAGCTTTCTATTGATACAAAGAATCTCAACAGTTGGGAAGCACCTTACGAACTGGTAAGTAAGATGCGTGCTTCAATATACGTTCTGGGTCCTTTGCTGGCCAGGTTCGGCAAAGCAAAAGTGTCCTTTCCCGGGGGCTGTGCCATTGGTACGCGTCCGGTTGATCTGCACCTGATGGCAATGGAAAAAATGGGAGCAAAAATCAGTATTGAGCATGGTTACATCCTGGCTGAATGCGACAGACTGCATGGAGCAGACATTGATTTCAAGAAAGTGAGTGTAGGTGCTACGGCAAATTCGCTTATGGCCGCCGTATTGGCAGATGGTGAAACAAATCTGTATAATTGTGCAATTGAACCGGAAATTCAGTCATTTATTGATTTCCTAAATGAGATGGGAGCCAGGATCAGTGGTAAGGGTACCAGCCATCTGCAGATCACGGGAGTCAGCAGTTTAAAGGCAATCAATAGCAGAATGCTTTCCGACCGCATCGAAGCAGGCACTTTTCTCATTGCCGGTGCCATTACGGGGAGCGAGATCACGCTCACAAATTGTGTGCCAACTCATTTGGGGGAATTTTTCGATAAATTGAAATTAACCGGCAGTGATTTTAATATTGAAGGCAGCCGGATAACCATCAAACCCGCCAGTGAAATTAAACCTGTGAATATTAAAACAGCACCATTTCCGGAATATCCCACTGATCTGCAGGCGCAGTTCATGGCGCTGATGTGCTTAGCTGACGGGGAAAGCATTATTGAAGAAGGTATCTTTCCTGATCGTTTTACACATGCCGCAGAACTGAACCGTCTGGATGCCAGTATTACAATTGAAGGAAATATGGCGAGAGTGAAGGGTGTAAAAAAACTTTCCGGCGCTCCGGTCATGGCAACTGACCTGAGAGCGAGTGCTGCCCTGGTGCTTGCCGGTCTAGCTGCTGAAGGGATTACTGATATTGCCCGTATTTACCATATTGACCGCGGTTATGAGGATTTTGAGATCAAGCTGCAGAAACTGGGCGCTGATATCAGACGGGTTAAATAATTGATAATTGATAATGGATAATTAAAATTGAAGAAGAAAATTGCGGTTGCTTTGAGTGGCGGGATTGATAGTTCGGCAGCTGCCTGGCTTCTGCTGCAGAAAGGGTATGAAATTGCCGGAGTGACAATGCGGCACTTTAATGATCAGGATCTGGGTTTTGTAGCTGATAACGGTATTGAAGGTGCAGTGCTGCAGGCGGAACGAGTTTGTAATTTTTTAGGGATTCCACATATCGTGATAGACCTGCGGGAAGTATTCAGCAAAATAGTGATGACTGATTTCATCGCGGAGTATAAAAGAGGCAGAACTCCCAATCCCTGTGTTTTATGTAATCGCACTATCAAATGGGGTGCCTTTCTGGAACAGATTCGCAGTCTCGGTTTTGACCTGATGGCCACAGGGCATTATATCAATAAACTGAAGACGAATGGTTTGTATCACTTATACCGTTCCGGCGATCTTCGCAAAGATCAGTCTTATATGCTCTGGCAGCTTAACCAGCAGCAACTGGCTCAGACGATATTCCCCCTCGGGGAAATGAATAAAAGCCAGGCTCGTGATATTATCACTAATAATAATATACCTGTCAAAACAGATGTTGAAAGTCAGGAGATTTGTTTTATCAGTGGGCATTATCGTGAATTTCTGGAAAAACACTTGGTTCTGAAGCCGGGAGATATAGTCTTGTGCAGTGGCGAAAAGATCGGGGAACACCTGGGACTGCCACTTTATACAATCGGGCAGAGGAAGGGGATCCATACTTCCCTGAACGAAGTTCTTTTCGTGAAAAAATTGAATATGACAGAAAACAGTATGCTGGTTACTAATGATCCGGATGAACTCTTCTGCGGTGAATTCCAGATCAGAAAGGTAAACTGGATCGCCGGACCGCCGGATAGTAATGACCCTGATCTTCTCGTTCAGATCCGCTATAACAGCGGAGCGGTGGAGGTCGCTTCACTGCAATGCATGGGTGACAGCCTGCTGGTGAAACTCACTGAGCCTGCGAGAGCTGTGACTCCTGGTCAATCCGCTGTTTTTTACCGCAATAATGAACTCCTGGGCGGGGGAGTGATTGACTGATTACTGATGAGGAAGCTTATATGAAAAAGATACATCTCGTGGTGGGTGCCAGACCGAATTTTATGAAGATGGCTCCTTTGTATGATGAATTCAGGAAACATCCTGATGAATTTCAGGTGAAACTAATCCATACCGGGCAGCATTACGATGAACGCATGAGTGCTTTTTTCTTTAGTGACCTGGGCTTACCAGAACCTGATGTCTATCTGGGTGTTGGTTCCGGCAGCCATGGCAGGCAAACGGCTCTGATCATGGAGCGCTATGAGGAAATTCTGCTTCAGGATAGACCGGATGTGGTTATCGTAGCCGGAGATGTGAATAGTACCGCCGCCTGTGCTATTGATGCCGTAAAACTTCAGATCCCGGTTGCTCACCTTGAGGCAGGGCTCAGGTCTTTTGACCGCAGCATGCCCGAAGAAATTAACCGGCTTATCACTGATTCCATTGCAGAATGGCTGCTTACTCCCTCCTCAGATGCAGATGCCAATCTGCTGCATGAGGGTATTGCTCCGGAAAAAATTCACTTTGTGGGCAATATCATGATTGACAGTCTCATACGGTATAAAGAACGGGCAGCTATGTCCACTATCAGGCAGGAGATCGGAATCGAAAACGATGAATATTGCCTGATTACTCTCCACAGACCTCGTAATGTTGATAATTTTGAGGGATTAAATACGATCCTCAATGCATTTAAGGAAATCTCTAAAAATATTAAACTTATCTTTCCTATTCACCCCAGAACGCGGAAACAGTTAATAAACCTCGGACTCGAAGATAAGGTTAAGGCAATTAAAAACTTAATCCTCATCGAACCGGCCGGCTATTACGATTTTATGAAACTGCAGATGGAATCGAAATTCATCTTAACCGATTCCGGCGGAGTTCAGGAGGAATCCACCTGGTTCGGCATTCCCTGCCTCACTTTGCGTCCGAACACCGAACGACCTATTACCGTTACCGAAGGCACAAATCAGCTCGTGGAATTAAATACAGATAAAATTATTCTAGCTGTTAATAATATCCTGGCTGGTAACACAAAAAAAGGAAAGATCCCACTTCTCTGGGATGGTAATACCGCCTCCAGAGTAATTAAAATCTTCCGCTGATAAAAAAACAGAGGGCAGCTATTCCCATTAAATAACCATAAGCCTAACTCTCTCCATGTTTTCTATTGCACTTCTCCCCGAGGAAACTTATATGCAATTAATAAATTTTAACTTGTGTCTTTTATGTAGATTAATCATCCTGATTAATTTCTTTTAATGTCAAACTCGGAAAGTTTGACCTACGTTATTATGCTCTATTTCATCGAACATACCGCATATTTAGAGGCAAGGCACAGGTTAGAGACAGCCACAACATAGATCAATCTAACGATATTCTGTTAGATTGATCTATGTTGTGGCTGTCTCTAACCTGTGCCTTGCCTCTAAATAATAAGTCTAACACGGATCGGTCCAGTAAGAATTAATATATGCAATGAACTTTTTAAGCAACATAGATAATTTCAGGTTGCTGCGAATAAGCTGTTGATTGGCGTTCCTGTACCAGATAAAATGTAAAATTCGGGAGACGGGATTTAATATATTCACTGCGTTCAGTGTGATATATGGAGTGCATTAAACATGTTAATGCAAGAAAATGCAGTTTTCTCAAAAGACTTTCAACCGCGGATTACGCGAATTTAACGGATGGAAGATTAAAGATTAAAGACTATAGACAATATATTTTATATCGTTATTCTTCTTTTATCAGCGCTATCCGTTTTATCCGCGGTTCAGAAATATTTTCTCTTTCTTTCACGTAATTTCGTGGCTTTCGCGGTTCAAACACGATTTTTATGTTTGAGCAGGGATTTGCTCTTTCGTTTTTTCTATCCCTCAATCCTCTTCTTACTCAATTCACTGTTTACTCTATTTCCCATTCATAGAGTCGTGTTCATTCCCCATGCTGCGCACTGGTGAACGTCCACTTGCCGGATTACTGATCACCATTCACTAAAGATGTCAGGGCAGATGGAAAAATGTTGACAGTCAGGGGATGTTTGGGATAATTTATAAGAGTAAGAAAATCAGGATATAATGGGCATCATAAATTAAGCTATACTTCTGGAATGAATTATGCTTACATTATATATAGAGAGATTTTTAAGAAAATTATATAAACCGGAGGGTTAAAATGAAAAGATGTGTTATTTTTTTACTCACAGCAGTAATGTTATTGAGTCTGTCAGCAGAAGTTGTAATGATCAACTCAAGGGAACTGGCAGTAAATGTACTCAGCTCAGATCAGCAGTCCACACTGCTTGAAATGGACCTGGGCAGTTTTCAGCGGGAAGCCGTTACCATAGAAGGAGAAGAATACTGGCGAATTGGATTAGCAGGAGAAAACCGCACTTATGAAGCGGGTTATCCTGAAATTCCACGTTTGACCAGAGGTCTGGCGATAAGTAATGACGGACTGATGACAGTGGAAATAGTAAGCAGTGAATTTGTGGAATTTGAGATGCGGATTGTGCCGAGTCGTGGACTTCTATCCCGTGAAATTGATCCAGCTGGAGTTCCATTCGTATTAGGAGAGCAGTATAACAGAGATGAATTTTATCCTGCTGCTATTATAAATTTAGGAGTACCATACATTTTCAGGGATGTACGCGGAATTTCATTAAACATTGAGCCTTTCCAGTATAATAATGTAACCGGAGTTTTACGTGTGTACACATCGGTGACAGTGGAAGTAACAAACACAGGTATTGATGAAGTAAACGTTAAAGCAGCGCAAATGGATAATTATCAGAGTGAATTTATCAGTCTTTATGCGCATCAGTTTTTGAACTGGCAGGAATATGCGGCAAGTCTGCGCTATGATCAAATACCTGAAGATGCAGGCAGAATGCTGATCATCAGTTATGGCGATTTTATGGATGAGATGGCACCATTTGTTGACTGGAAAATCCAGAAGGGAATACCGACAACAATAGTGGATGTGGCAACAATAGGCAATAACTCAACCAATATCCAGAATTATATAACCTCTGAATATGAAGCAGGAGACGGGCTTGTCTGGGTAATGCTGATCGGTGATAATTCCCAGGTGGCAACGAAGACCTATTCCGGAGCCGGAGGCGATCCGCAATACACCTATCTGGAAGGAAATGACGATTATTCAGAAATATTCATCGGCCGATTTTCAGCCGAGACGGCAGCCCAGGTGGAAACACAGGTTGAGCGCTCGATATATTATGAACGTGACGTTATTGAAGGTGACTGGATGCAGAAAGGTATAGGCATTGCTTCCTCTCAGGGTGCAGGTCAGGGTCATTATGGAGAAGCTGATTACGTGCATATGGGTTATATCCGGGATGACCTGCTGGATTACGGCTACCTGGAAGTTGACGAGATATATGATACCAATGGTGGTAATGCCACGATGGTTTCCAACGCTCTCAATGAAGGTAGGGGAATAATTAATTACTGTGGGCATGGTTCCAATACAACCTGGGTATCCACGGGATTTTCCAATACACATGTGGATGCATTAACGAATGATTATATGCTTCCTTTCATAAGCTCCATAGCCTGTGTAAACGGTAATTTTACAGGAATTACCTGCTTTGCAGAAGCCTGGATGAGGGCAACAAACGGTGACGCTCCTACGGGTGCAGTAGCGATATTTGCCTCAAGTATCAACCAGAGCTGGGCACCGCCGATGTATGCTCAGGATGAATCGATTGACCTGATGTGTGCCGAAGAACTGAATACTCTGGGCGGATTATGGTTTAACGGTGTATCCTATATGATAGATGAGAGTAATGACACCGCGATGGCAAACACCTGGCATATATTTGGAGATCCATCTCTGCAGGTGCGCTCAATGACCCCGGAAGCGATGACCATAGATCATCTGCCCACCGCTTTCATCGGTTTACCGACTTTTGCAGTTACTACTGATGCACCAGGAGCAATGTATTGCCTTTCCTACGAAGGCGAGATAATAGATAATGGTTATGCTGACGAATCAGGGGACTTTGAAATTGATATGAGCAATGCCCCGGTAATGCCGGCAGATCTCACTTTGACCATCAGCGCTTATAATAAGATCACCTCAGTAGAGACCCTGCAACTGTTACCTAATGACGGACCATATCTATTCCTGCAGACAGTGATCCTGAACAGCGGTGGAGATGACGTTATTGAAGCTGGAGAAGAGGTACTGATAAGTCTTTGCATTGAGAACCTGGGGAGTGATCCTTCCTTAAATACAATATTTACAATGGAAATAGATGATGAATATATCACCGTAACTGACGGGGAAGAAGCACTTGGTGAGATCCAGTCAGACGAAACACTTGATCTTCAGGAAATATTCAGCTTTAACGTATCGGAAGAGATAAATTTTGGACATCCCTTTGAGATGATAATAACCATGAGCTGTGATGAAGATGAATGGGTTACCATTCATGCACTTGCCAGCTATGCACCTCCGGGATTATGGATAAATCCGGGCAGTTTCAGTTATGAACTTGTGCGTGGAGAAAACGGGACCCAGTCAATGGAAATATCAAATTACCGTGATGACCCAGTAATTTACAGCATACGAACGGAAGCAGTGCCAGGCAGATCAATAGAAGGCACGGAAATAACCTGTGACACACATCATTTTGAACCCGGTCAAGTAGTTAACTGGACATTCTCGCTTACTAATGCTAGTACCGATGATGAGTGGATAGAAGGTGTAATGATCAACTTCCCTGACGGAGTTGAGATCACTGCCGCAGCAGATTTCTGGGGAGGTTCCGGTGGACCGCTGGAATGGGATGGCGTAATGGGAGACGGTGTAGAGATAAACTGGTTTGGTGAAACCCCCAGCGGATATGGTCGTTTACGTGATGGCGAAACAGCGACCTGCGAACTGGAAGTAGCAATAAACCAGGGTTTTACCGGGTCATTAGTGATGGACTGGCGGATCAATGGTGACGGTTACGGTCTAGAACCGCATGATCTCTTTGGTGATATCGTATTGGATTATCCTTTAAGCTGGATCGTATTAAGCGAGTTCGAAGGTGAATTATCTTACGGCGAAGCTGCGGTAATTGACGTAACAGTTAATACTGATGATTTGGAAATAGGTTTACACGAATGTGAGATCGTGATCACGGATAACCGTATGGAAACCAGGATACCCGTATATGTGGAGGTTCTGGAACCAATTTCAGGAGATGAAACGGAAGTTAGTCAGGCGACTATTTTGAAAGGTAATTTCCCCAATCCATTCAATCCTGAGACGGAAATCCGCTTTGTTAAGACAACTCCCGGCGATGTGACATTAACTATCTATAACCTGAAGGGTCAGGTTGTGAAAGAAATCCAGAGAGAAAACCTCGGCAGCGGAGAACACAGCATTCTGTGGCAGGGAGATGACTCCGAAGGCAGAACCGTGAGTAGTGGTGTTTATTTCTATAAGTTTAAAGATGGTGATTTCACAACCTCTAAGAAAATGGTATTGATGAAATAATTTTAATTAGTCCCGAAGTATCGGGATGAATTTTAAATAAAAAAGCCCGGTGAGAACCGGGCTTTTTTTTAAAAGCCTGGAACAGGCTTATAGTAGTAATTTATAGCAATATTCTGGTCATTCTGTCTGCATATAGGGACATCGAGTAAATAAATCTTGACAATAAGAATACAATAAAACAGTCTGACTCCAGAAGATTAAGGTAACTTAATAATGAAGAAGAAGGCAGTGAGAAATGAAAAAATTTAGAGGAATTAATTATTTAGTAACACCCATCGAAAGGATGAGATCAGTAAATGATAATATTAATAAAGGAACCTATCGTATTATTGGGCAGCAAATATCGATTGTAATCACAACTACCTTGAGGAGGTATCAATGAACAGATATGTAAATTTATCAGGAGAATCAGGATTTGGCTTAATCAGCGTCCTGGCAGCGACGATAATCGTATCGCTGGCAACGCTGGGTTTATTTTTATCAATAGAGTATGCGAGGGCGCAGGCGGATTTGAATTATCATAAGCGAAGCGCTCTTCTACTGGCACAGGGTCATCTGGAGCAAGTCAAGTATAATAACCGTAATCAGGGGACATATGGACGTCCGAGCCTTGCGGGTTATAGCAGCAGCGAACCAT
>JAIPGO010000104.1 GCA_021736135.1 Candidatus Cloacimonadota bacterium | reverse complement strand
AACCAAAAAAAGAAGAATTTGAACCGCGGATTTTACGGATAGCACGGATAAAAGATAAGAGGATTAGAAAAAAGAAGTTTTATATGAGCTGTAAATACTGATACATTTTGCAAATTTACCGGTAAATGACAAATATCAGGAATTGACAAAAGACACATTCCAGGCAGAGCTTTGAAATGAGTTTGAAAGGGTGAATAAAATATTCTGCCAAAAAGTAACAGAATATTACTTGTAAGCGCCTACTGCACAAAATGGGTTTAATTCGCCATGTATACGGAATTCTTCTTCTGGAAGTGAGATGTAAAAGAAAAAGACGGATGGACTTCTTTGAAAACATGACTATCAGACTGCCTGATTACATGAGTGATGAACTCAGTAACGTGTAATTACGAAAATATCAATATTTTTATATTATAACAGTTGTTCAATTTTTTGGGAGTAAATTAACTAAATTTTTTTTTATGAATTTTAAAGGCTCGTTTATGCCTCTCCTTCCATACCCTCAGGGCTGGAAATGTATTTAAGATCTTTTGATATATAGTTATAGACAACTTTTTTATGAAATTTGGCCTGTAATTTACGATGAAAGGGATAATTTACGTGGAAAGTTTTGAAATGAGTTGGACGTTTGTTTTAATTTTATGGGTGATAAGGAGAAAAAGCGAAGAGGGGAAGATGAGAAATTGAGAAATAATCTCATATTGTGCAGTAGGATTTCACAAATAGCACCAAGTTTCTGGCACAAAGAAAGTTACAAAATGATCATAAATATCAAAAATATTCAGTGATAATTTTCTAACTTCTCTGCACTCAGAACGTTAGCACTCTTTGCAAAATCCTAATGCACAAAATGGGATAATAGTTATTGGGGATCAGTGATTTGTGATGGGGAGATGGATAAAGGGAATCGAAGGAAGGAGGTTACGAGTGAGCGAAAAGGTGAATGTATCCTCATTCGCGCCAGGCTATGTAGGACAGGAAATGTAGAAATGTGTGCTGTTTAGCAGTCAATCAGTCCTTCAGTCATTATTCAGTTAAGAAGAGCATTTCAATAGCGGGGGCGAAGCCATAAGTTTTTAGGTGAGTTTTAATTTTTTCGCCCTGGTTGTGGAGCTGTTCGAATTCCTTAAAGACAGCGGATTTCTGGATGAAGAAGTCTATGGTTTTTTCGAAACGGGTCAGCAATTTTTCATCTTTGGGATTTTCCAATGGGTAAGCGTATTCTGTTTCGCTTGTTTTACCCAGTTGATTTTTGATAAAATGGCGCAGTTTTTCCCGGTTCCATGTCTGCTGGTGGCAGGTGCCGTTCAATTCGTCGATTTCGGCACTGAAGTGGTGCAGCATGATGTGTGATTTCTGGGCTGGGGTTTGATCTTCATCGCTGATCATTTCCTGTATAATGATGCTGCCGTTTTCTGTGAGGATTCTTTTCATTTCAGTTATCACTTTTTCCGGGTGGCGGAAATGATGGAGCGAATTGGAAAGGCAGACCAGGTCAAAACTTTTTTCTATGAAGGGCATTTGATAGGCATCACCTTTAATGAATTCCACCTTGGTGTATTGCTTTTTTGCCAGCTCCAGCATTTTATCGCTGGCATCGAGGGCGGTGATTTTTACATTTTCTCCTAGAAAATGATAGATCATACCAATGAATTCGCCTTTACCGCAGGCTACGTCGAGGATGCGGGTTATTTTTCTGGTTTTCAGAAGGTCAGATATTTTTTGCATATTAGTTACCTTGGGGCGTTAAGCGTGAGTCGAAAAGAGGATCTGGGTTGTGTTCATTCCCCAAACTCACTACGTTCTCTCTGGTGAACGTCCAGCTAGTTTCACTTTTCAATAAGCCTGAAGGCTGGATGGACTGGTTTCACTGTACACTATTCACGATTTGCGATTCACTTATTTCCAGTTTAAACTGGCAGAAGTCATCGCCTTTGATGATGGAATGGAGAACTATAACTGTAACATTTCTACCGGTGATATATTCCCAGATTTTTTTATAGAAACCGGCACCGCAATAGCAGTGCAAGTCGTCAATATCATGTATACCAATGTGATCTCTGATATGCGGGCAGTGGCAATAAAGCTGACGTCGTTTTTCGGGATCGGGTTCGTTGAAATAATCTTTAATATGGTTACTTTTGGGGATTTTAGTGGCGATAATGGTATTTCCGGTCAGCTTACCGGCAGCACCCCAATATTTTTTTTGTATTTCAATTATATATTCCTGATCAAGGTGCAGCACTTTTTCCAGGTAATATTCAAATCTTTTCTGCAGCATTTGGTGTGCTTTTTTTAAATCACGGCTGCGTTGGAATTCTGCCTTTATATCTTCAAGGTCATCCTGTGGATATTCACAAGAACTATTCATCATAGCCTCAGCGGTTTTTTCTTCACCGAGTTCCAGTTTTAACTTTTTAAGAATTATAGTGCTGAATTTCGGTTGCTCCAGATTTCCGTTCTCGAGCATTTTTATGGTTTTTGTTGAACCCATTTTTTGAAAATTTTCTATTAATATCTCTTGCCATATCTTTTCAAAATCACTCATATTTCACCAGCCTTTTAGATTATTATGTTTAAAATAAAAGCTATGTTTTTATTTATCAATATATTGGGAGTCCCGAATTTGCCGGCAAGATAATCCTGTCCGAGTAAAGTCATCCATTGACGGGAAGTCTGAATTAATCCGATTTGCAGGTAATCAAGACCTTGCACCTGCAATAGTTTGAAATCACTTAACTGAACTTTTATAACAGAATCTTCACCGTGCATCAAGAATTCAAGATTCACGATCCTTTGCTTAACATCCAGATGAATATCTGTAAGTTTGCCATAATCGCCGATTTTCTTATCAACTGTATCCTGCACCCAGGTTTTAATCCTGGGCAGGGGACTGAGACCGGACAAATTTATAGCCATAAATCCTCCCTTTTACCGACAAGAAGTTAATGAATGTTACTTGAGATTATAGTCAAGGAAATTATGGTTGCCTGGCAACAGTAAGTCGTTAATTGTCCGGCTTCATAGATTACACGGGATTATTAGGGTGAATGATTTTCGTTGACATACATGTGAGTTAACAGAGGAATGTTATTTCGGTTAAGGCTGGGTGGAGATTTCTGGCTGAATAATCGGAATAGATTTATTTTCAGGAAGTTATGGCTGTAATGAAAACTATTATGTTGCTTTGGAAGTGCAGCGGATTAACTTCTATAATTAAGCATATAAAAAAAAGATATAAAGGAGAATTGTATGGAGAAAAAGCGAATTTATACTTTTGGTGGTGGCGCTGCTGAAGGTAAAACGGAAATGAAAGAACTGCTGGGCGGAAAAGGCGCTAATCTGGCAGAAATGAACCTGATAGGAGTACCTGTGCCTGCGGGATTTACCATTACTACGGAAGCCTGCATTGAATATCAGCAGCTTGGCAAAGACAAAGTGCAAAAGCTGCTTTGGGATGAAATGGGTAATGGCATTAAGCACATCGAAAAGTTAATGGCAAAGAAATTTGGTGATGCCAAAGATCCGCTTCTGGTATCAGTACGTTCCGGTGCACGAGTTTCCATGCCCGGTATGATGGATACGGTATTGAACCTGGGCTTGAATGATGAAGTAGTGGCGGGGCTGGCAATAAAAAGCGGGAATGAGCGTTTCGCCTGGGATAGTTACCGTAGATTCGTACAGATGTATGGTGACGTGGTAATGGGCATGAAACCGGAAAACAAAGACGACATAGATCCTTTTGAGTTTTTAATCGAAGAGATGAAAGAAGAGAAAAAAGTGGAACTGGACACTCAACTGAGTGCTGATGATCTTAAAGAACTGGTTACCCGTTTTAAAAAGGCAGTAAAAGCCAAGACCGGTAAAGATTTTCCGGTGGAACCGTGGGAACAGCTTTGGGGAGCCATAACGGCAGTATTTGACAGTTGGAATAATGACCGTGCAGTTTATTTCCGTAATATGCATAAATATTCACATGACTGGGGCACAGCGGTAAACGTACAGGCAATGGTATATGGTAATATGGGTGAAAACTCGGCAACCGGAGTGGCATTTACGCGTGATGCAGCAACAGGGGAAGACCTTTTTAACGGTGAATATCTGATCAATGCACAGGGAGAAGACGTAGTTGCCGGAACCAGAACCCCGCAGCAGATAACCAAAGAAGGAAGTCAGCGTTGGGCAGTTTTAGCAGAAGTACCAGAAGCAGAGCGTGCTGCTGATTATCCTTCGCTGGAAGAAGCAATGCCGAAATTATATGCTGAACTTGCGGAAGTGGAAACAAAACTGGAAAATCATTATAAAGATATGCAGGACCTGGAATTTACCATTGAAGATGGCAAATTATGGTTATTGCAGACCAGAGGTGGCAAAAGAACCGGACAGGCTATGGTGCGTATTGCCATGGAAATGCTGAATGACGGAATGATTGATGAGAAGACAGCTATTATGCGCGTAGAGCCGAACAAGCTTGATGAATTACTGCATCCGGTTTTTGATCAAACTGCTATGAGTAATGCCAGGATAATCGCCAAGGGTTTACCCGCATCACCCGGGGCAGCAACGGGGCAGATAGTATTTATGGCAGAAGATGCCGTAGCCTGGGCAGATGCAGGTAAAAAAGTTATTTTAGTACGCATCGAAACATCACCGGAAGACCTGGCTGGAATGCATACAGCCCAGGGAATTTTGACAGCACGCGGCGGAATGACATCGCATGCTGCCGTGGTGGCAAGAGGCGAAGGCAAATGCTGCGTTTCCGGTGCCGGTGGCGTAAAGATAGACTATAAAGCCAAAACCATGACCTGCGACGGAGAAGTATTTAAAGAAGGCGATTGGATATCACTTAACGGCAGCCTGGGAGAAGTATATGTGGGTAAGACTGAAACGCGCACTCCAGAATTAAGCGGCAACTTTGGTAAACTCATGGAATTATGTAATAAATATACGAGAATGTACGTACGCACGAATGCCGACACACCGAAAGACAGCCGGATTGCCCGTGAATTTGGTGCTCAGGGTATCGGTCTAACGCGTACGGAACACATGTTCTTTGAAGGTGAACGTATCAAGACGATGCGAGAAATGATTCTGTCAGCAGGTGAAGATGGACGACGGAAGGCTTTAGCCAAACTGTTGCCATATCAGAGAGAAGACTTTGAAGGCATATTTACGGCGATGGACGGATTTGGCGTCACGATACGCCTTCTGGATCCGCCTTTGCACGAATTCGTACCTCATGAAACAAAAAATCAGCAGGAAATGGCTAATGAAATGGGCATTTCACTGCAGGAAGTGAAGGATAAAGTTGATAATCTGGCAGAAATCAATCCTATGCTGGGACATCGAGGCTGCCGTCTGGGGATAACCTATCCGGAAATCACCGAAATGCAGGCCCGTGCCATCATTGAAGCAGCGGTAAATGTAAAATTAAAAGGCATTGACGTACATCCCGAGATCATGGTTCCCTTGATCGGGAAAGTGGAAGAATACGAAATGCAGGCTAAGATAATCCGTGATACGGCAGAGCTGGTATTTGTAGAAAAAGGCAGCCGCGTAGATTACCTGGTAGGCACGATGATTGAAATACCCAGAGCAGCTTTAACGGCAGATCTGGTAGCAAAAAATGCTGATTTCTTCAGTTTCGGCACCAATGACCTGACGCAAATGACCTTTGGTTATAGTCGTGACGATATAAATAAGTTCCTTAAGATCTATCAGGAGAAAGGTATCCTGAAAGAAGATCCCTTTGCCGTTCTGGATCAGGAAGGCGTGGGACAGTTAGTGGAAATGGGCACCCGTAAAGGTAGAGAAACCAATCCGAACTTGAAGGTTGGAATTTGCGGCGAGCATGGGGGAGAGCCAAAGAGCGTGAAATTCTGTCATCGCATAGGCATGAATTACGTGAGCTGTTCTCCATTCAGAGTACCGATAGCACGTCTGGCAGCAGCGCAGGCAGCAATTGAAGATAATTGATAATGGGTACTTCTCTTCGTTCAGGCGTGTTCAGTGAATAGTGAACAGGAAATGCCAGGATATATGAAGAATGAAGGATAATTGATAATTAGGGATCCCATTCAGCGGGGTGGGATTCCTTATAAATATTTCAGAGGTGGGATTTATTTGATGAAGGCTTTTATACTGGCTGCCGGAGAAGGGAAGAGACTGGAGAATTTTACGGAATACGTGCCGAAACCGCTTTTGCCGATACTGGGCAGACCGATAATCTGTTATAGTCTGGCGCGGTTGCGTCAGGCAGGGATAAACCAGCTGCTCATCAATACATATCATCTGGGAGATAAGATCAGGGATTTTTTTGAATATCACAATAATTTCGGGTTTGAGATCACTTTTTCAGCGGAAGAGCATTTGCTGGGAACAGGGGGAGCACTCAAGAAATGTGCAGATCTGTTAACAGAACCCTTTTTACTACTGAATGCTGATATAATAACAGACATGAATTTCTTTGAACTGGTAAAAAGATGGGACAGCATCAGCGAAAACAGCGTGCTCACACTTTCCGGAAAAAGTATGGAAAAAAACTACAGCGTGGCAGTTTGCGACGGAAGGATAGTTGATTTCAGCGGATTGGCTGCCTCAGGTAAAGCAGATAATTTTCAATATATCGGGCAGGCAATTCTGCATCCGGAAATACTGGAGTATTTACCGGATGGCGTTTCGGCATTGACGAGCAACGGATTTATGGGACTGCTGAAGAACGATAGTCTGGGGTATTATGAACATAAAAGCTGGTGGTTTGATATAGGCACCCGCAAAAGGATGAAAGAGGCAGAGAAGTTTTTAAAAGCGGAAACGGGAATGACTGTCTTATTGAATCAGGAACAAGTGGAACCGCGACTTTCATTTCTTTATAAACTATATAAAGATATAGTGGAGCTCTAATGTTTTATCATCTGTTTGTCCCGCTTGCTGATGCCGAAATACTCGGATTGAATTTCTTTAATGTATTTCGTTATATAACATTCCGTTCGGTAATGGCTTTTATCACCGGTCTGCTATATACATTACTGGTGGGACCTTTGATCATTAAGCAGATTCGAAAGAAGCAGGCACTGGAAATAATCAATGACTATCTGATTGACCTGGGACATAAGGAAAAAGCGAATACACCTTCTATGGGCGGCATAATTTTTCTAACGGGAGTTTTATTTACATCTCTGCTCTGGAATAACCTGACTAATCATTATATTCTGCTGATGTTTCTGGTAACCATCTGGCTGGGAGGACTGGGCTTTTTTGACGACTATCTGAAGAATATCCTGAAAGAAAAAAAGGGTTTGATCGCCAGATACAAGTTTCTTGGACAAATTGTTTTGGGTCTTTTTGTGGGTATGATTCTTTATACGAGCCCAATCGATCACCACAGCATAACTCAGATCTGTATTCCCTTTTTTAAAAATGTAACCCTGGATATCCTCTGGTTTTTTATACCATTTACGGTATTAATGATAGTGGGTACGAGTAATGGTACAAATCTAACCGACGGATTAGACGGACTGGCAACGGGAACGGTATCCATTGCCCTGCTGGGACTGGGATTGATGTCATATATCAAGGGCAATTTTATCAATGCCGGTTACCTGAATCTGGAATTTATTCCTAAAGCAGGGGAATTAACTGTATTTATTGCAGCACTGATCGGTTCACTGCTGGGGTTTTTGTGGTTTAACTGTAAACCGGCACAGGTATTTATGGGAGATACAGGAGCATTGACGCTGGGAGGGCAACTTGCCGTAATATCCATACTTTTACGGGAAGAGATATTTTTTATTATCATCGGCGGGATATTCGTGATTGAATCGCTATCTTCGCTGATCCAGATCAAATATTACCAGCATACACGCAGGCGTTATGGCACCGGACGCTGGTTTTTTAAGATGGCGCCATTGCATCATCATTTTCAGAAGAAAGGCTTTTCAGAAGATAAAATAGTGGTGAGATTCTGGATCATTGCCTTACTGCTGCTGGCAATAGGACTTTCAACGATCAAGTTGCGTTAAGAGCGAGTGATAGACTGAATGACTGAATTCAATTTCGATTAACTACTAACTGCTAACGATTAAAGATTAAAGACGTCTCACATCTCAAGTCTCACTTTTCACTTATTCCCCGTGTTCATTCCCCAAACTCACTGCGTTCACTCTGGTGAACGTCCACTTGCTGGTTAACTCTTAACGATTAATGATTAAAGATTAAAGATTAAAGACGTCTCAAGTCTCACTTTTCACTTATTCCCCGTGTTCATTCCCCAAACTCACTGCGTTCGCTCTGGTGAATGTCCACTTGCTGGTTAACTCTCCTTATGAAACTAACCTAACTTTATCACCCGATTTTGTCAATTTTATGAGGAAATGAAGCGGTTTTTGGATACAATAATTTTGTATGGTAAAATTCAACTTGTTTTTAGTCTAAACTATAGCCGCTCCAAAATATGAACATTATAGTAGAGTTATAAGACAAACGAAATCATATGATAATAACACATTAAAAGTAATTGCCCACCTGTATTCAAAAGCGAGATTCTCCTATGCGGGGTATCTGGTAAATTATAAGTTTACAGATCCACCAATCAAATAAACAGCAATACAGGCAACTATGCTTAACTGCGGGTTTTACACCAATGAGCGAACAGCCTTGGAGCAATTACACCAATCATTTTACGAAATTCTATCATCTTTCTTAACCAAAATAAAACCCAGCCGTTCTGCTGATTTCCTTAGATTTCTCGTTACTCTTTCTCTATGTTGCTTTTCATAATAGTCACCACCTAATTCAATATAAGAAGACTTGTTTTTAAGCATGTTATAGTAAATAACTGCAATTTTACGTGCAGTTGCAGTAAGTGCATTTGTATAATCAGTCTGAGCGGTTTTTCTTCTTAGAAAACCACCAAGATAAGTTTTACTGTTTTTTAAGGTACCGGCACACATTCGAAAATAGATTGCAGCTTTTGGTTTCTTACGTTTTTTATTATTGCTGAGAATTTTTCCACCGCTTATTCTTGAATTTGGTGAAAGTTTTAACCAACTAGTGAAATGTTTAGCATTTTCCATTTACTCATATCAATACCAGTCTCACCGATCAATTTCCTAATACTCAAAATCTCGAATCCAGGTACTTGGGTGAGGTCAACACCTGTTAAAACAATCAACTGTTCAGCTTCTGATAAAGTGATACATTCATCGTAGTCATCATTTTCAGATTTAATCATTCTGGTTAGAAGAGCTGATACCTCGTTGTCGATTTTTTCGATTTCTTCTTCAAAATACTCGTAATGCATTAGCTCATACGATAGAATATTGATATAGAAATACTGATAATTACCATTTAGAGCTTTCAGAAAAATTTCATCTGATGCTTTGACTTGCTTATTTTTGAATTGTATCAAATACTCGGGATCTGTTTTACCAGAAATTATAGCTTTCATGATATCTGTTCCGGTTTTTCCAGTAATATCACTCAGTACATTGGGAAGTAGAACATTCATTTGAGTAAGTATTTTCTGCATCCTTAAAACATGCCTGGAATTTTCACTTTGCAATCTTTCACGATATCTCATCAACGTACGAAGAGCGAGAATATCCAGTTTAGGTACAAAAGAAGCAGTCAATAATCCAAATGAATGTAATTTCTGTATCCAGGCACAATCCTTTGCATCTGTTTTCTGACGTCCAGGAAGATTTTTAACGTGTTGAGCATTGCATAAATTGACATCAAAACCGTCTTTTTCGAGTAATTCATATAACGGTATCCAATAGATTCCTGTAGATTCCATTGCTATGGAATCTACATTACATTTTTTTAGCCAGTTGCTGATATCATGCAGGTTACAGGTATAAGTAGGAAATCTTTTAATACGATCTTTTGCTAAGTGAGGAGATACGGCTACCCAGTGGTCTTTTGAACCGAGATC
Organism: Candidatus Cloacimonadota bacterium; assembly: GCA_021736135.1. Classification (GTDB taxonomy): domain Bacteria; phylum Cloacimonadota; class Cloacimonadia; order Cloacimonadales; family TCS61; genus JAIPGO01. The sequence continues at coordinate 5,472 of JAIPGO010000104.1, read as the reverse complement.
AATTCCTGCTGAATTAGGATTTTTTACAGATAAGCCATTAACAGCAACATTTTCCTTGACGGTGTTACGGGATTTTTTAGTCTTTTTCATAAGTGACTCCTTTGCGTATTTTTATGATTCGGTTTGAGTGAAAATACGCAAAGCCTTTTCTTAAGTGCAAATATGAGATTGTAAAGCAAAAATAATGAAGCTGGATATTGAAGTATTTATAAGTGTTCTCCCAATTTTGGACGAATGCCACAAAGTTTCATCTTTATACAACACTGCGCAGCAGGGCAGGAGCTTAACTCAATGGCTTGGTTGAGTTACAAATAATAAGAGGTATTATATGAGGTGTAGTTTGGTGGATTTTGAAGAAGGTGGTTATTATCATGTTTATAATCATGCTGTAGAAGGATTGGATTTGTATAGGGAGAAAGCAGATTATGAATATTATGTTAATAAGATGGAGAAATATTTTAATAAAAGTATGATCGAGATATGTAACTGGTGTCTGATGTCCAATCACTTTCACTTTCTTGTTTTTCAGAAAAGTGAAGAACCGGTGAGTAATGTATTTAATTCTCTAAATCTGAGTTATGTAAATCATTATAACAGGAAGTATGTGAGAAAAGGGAAACTGTTTCGTGATCGGTTGCAGCATAAAAGAATTATTGGGAATTTTTATTTGCTAAATATTAGCTTATATATTCATGGGAATCCCGTTAAGGATGGGTTTGTTGGTGAAGCTTCAAAATGGGAGTATTCCGATTATAAGAAATGGGTGAATGGTAGTAATGTCAGGCTACGGGATGAAATTTTTAAATTGAGTAAAGAGGAATATGCTCAAATGGTTGATGAATATTGTGAACAATATGGGAATTTATTGGTGAATAATGAGAAATAATTGTGGTTTGTTTATGGCAAATATTGAATTAAGACAGTACTCTGGATTGACTTAAGATTTGGGGGATGGCTTGGTTGGGTGGTTTTTGGTGTCGCCCTTAAGTCAATCCGGAGTACCGTCTCCTTAACTCAATGGCTTGGTTGGGTGGTTTTTGGTGTCGCCCTTAAGTCAATCCGGAGTACCGTCTTAACTCAATGGCTTGGTTGGGTGATTTAGAAATATTTTGGGAGAATTATATGTTTGATTTTATAATGAAGGGCGTTTTGCGGGACCGGTCACGGAGTTTTCTGCCTTTGGTTTTGATCGTGACCGGGGTGATGGTTACTTCGCTTTATTATTCATTTATTCGAGGTTATGAGCGGATAGCGATAGCCGGGAGTGCGCGCTATGATACAGGGCATGTGAAGGTAATCACTCAGGCTTATGCAGAGGAACTGGATCAAAAGCCTTATGACCTGGGACTGCTGGGAACAGGAGCACTGCTGGAAGAACTAAAAAAGGATTATCCGCAACTGCGGTTGCTGGAAAGGATACAGTTTGGCGGACTGGTGGATGTGCCTGATGCTAATGGAGAAACCATTGTGCAGGGAGAAAGTGCCGTGATGGCAGTTGATCTGCTGAGCGGTGGGGAAGAGCTGAAACTGCTTAATCTGCAGGAAGCCCTGCGGAAAGGTCATTTGCCGGGAAAACCTGATGAGATTATTTTAAGTAAAGGTCTGTTTGAGAAACTGCAGGTGAAACTGGGGGATGAGGTGAGTTTGATCACCTCCACTATGTATGGAGCGATGGCAGTGGGCAATTATACTATTGCCGGAGTAGTGGTTTTTGGCATACCTGTATTGGACAGAGGTATGATGCTGATGGATCTGGGAGATGCGCAACGATTACTCGATATGCAAGACGGGGCAGGGGAAATAATAGGCTTATTTAATGATAATGAATATCACTGGCAGGAAGCAGTGCAGATCGTGGAGAGTTTTAACGAGAAATACACAAAAGCAGATGATGAGTTTTCACCTGTAATGCTGCCACTGCATAAACAGGGGGATATGGAATCGACACTGGTCTGGATGCGCAGTGCTATATTTATGATCATCGGATTTTTTGTATTCATAATGGGACTGGTGCTCTGGAACCTGGGACTGATCAACGGGATACGGCGTTATGGCGAGATGGGATTGCGACTGGCAATCGGAGAACGGGCAGATCATATTTACTGGAGCCTGATAGCGGAAGCAATTGTTATTGGCTTTCTAGGTTCTGTGATCGGGACTGTGATCGGCGTGATTATTGGATATTTTCTAATGGCGCATCCTTTTGATATGAGTCACTATCTGTCTAATGCTACGGTCTTGATGAGCCCTGATATATCGGCAGACGTGAACTGGTTCAGTTATGTGATCGGCTTCATACCTGGATTCCTGGCAACTGTGGTGGGAGCGGGATTTGCGGGGATGGCGATTTTTCGGCGGCGAACTTCCTCGCTATTTAAAGAGCTTGAGTAATTGATAATTGATAATTGATAATTGATAATGGAGGAAATCAATGAAGAGAAATGAGATTGTTGAGCAGAGTCTGGAATTTGCTGTGAGGATAGTAAAATTGTATCAGTATTTATGCTCTGAGAAAAGAGAATTTATATTGTCCAAGCAGATATTGAGGAGCGGAACGTCTATTGGGGCAATGGTTAGGGAAGCTGAACAGGGAGAAAGCACAGCAGATTTTATTCATAAGTTATCTATAGCAATGAAAGAAGCAAAAGAAACTGAATACTGGTTGATTTTATTAAAAAGAACAGGTTATTTAACTGAGAAACAATTTTCGAGTATTTATGATGATGGAGTAGCGTTAGTAAAATTGCTGACGGCTATTATTAAGAGTATGAAAGAAGGAACGAAAAATAATTGAGAATTAAAATTCATTATTAATTATCGATTTTCAATTATCAATTAAAGTGGAGGTTTTTTATGAGATATTTCTGGGTGGCGGTTTTATTTTTAATGAGTTGCGGATTGATTGCGGAGACGGCGGATGAGATATTGAAGATGGTTGATGATAATATGTATAACGGGAGCCAGATCGTGGAGGCCCGGATGGTGATCAACGGGAGACGCGGTAGTCGTGAAATAGGCACGCGCTCGTGGTCAGTGGGTACGGAGGATTCATTTACGGAATATTTGAGTCCACCACGGGAAGCCGGTACTAAGATGCTGAAACTGGGTGATGATCTCTGGATCTATGACAAGAACAGTGACCGGATCATTCAGATTTCAGGGCATCTGCTGCGTCAGTCGGTGAACGGATCTGATCTATCATACGAGGATTTTATGGAGGAAAGCAATTTCCGGGATCGGTATACTGCTGAAATAACAGGAGAAGAGGAATATAACGGTCGCAATTGTCAGGTACTCCTCTTGACAGCTAAAAGCAGTGATGTAACCTATCAGCAATTGAAATTATGGATTGATCAGGAATACTGGCTGCCCTTGCAGGAAGAACTTTACGGGAGTAGCGGCACTGTATTGAAACGAGTAACGCTCAGCGATATGAGGCAGGTAAAGGAGCGCTGGTATCCATTTCATATTCATTACAAGGACGTTCTGAATACATCCGGTAACGGTACTGACGTAATCATTGACAAAATTGAGTTTGACGCAGACATTCCTGCCAGCAGGATGAGTAAGGCGCAGCTAAGAAAATAATTGATAATTGATAATTGATTGTGGTTGACAATGGGGGGAATGGGGGTTAATTTGTATTTATAGGTGAGTGAAAAATAATTTTGCGGAGGTGATTTATGAAGCGCAGTTTTATAATTATTATGATGATTGTGTTTACGGTTTTTTTATGGTCAGAGGACGTGGTTTTTAATGTTAACATGACTTATCAGGTAACTTTGGGCAACTTTGATCCGGAAGTAGATTTTGTGGATGTGGCAGGGACTATGAATGGCTGGAATGGTTCCGGTGCAATGGCTGATCCGGAAGAAGACGGGATATATACGGTCACTTATCCTGACCTGACAGTGGGAACGGTGTGTGAGTATAAGTTTCGGATCAATGGTGACTGGTCTACTTCGGAATTTCCGGGTGGTGGAGCTAACAGAACATATATAGTGGTTGCGGGTGAAAACATAGTAGATCACTGGTATAATGACCAGCAGCCGGCGACAGTATTTGCCGATGTTGTATTTATGGTTACCGATGGCACAGAGAATTATCTTGATATCAAATTCAAGAGTTCTTTTGACGAATGGGTATTGCATCCGATGGCAGATGATGGGATTGCACCTGATGAAACAGCAGGGGATCATATTTGGAGCGTGCTGGTGACAGATATTCCGAATGGTACCTGGGAATGGGGAGCTATTGAAGATGATGGTTCACAGTGGGGCATCTGGCTTATCGAGGGGCCCAATCTGCAATTTACAATAGATGAAGAAGGTAATGTGACTGGGCAGACGGATTATTTCGTTGATCCGGGATCCATGCAGGATGTAACGGTTACTTTTCAGCTTGATACTTCAATGCAGACTAATATAGGAGTAATAACGGTTGCTGGGGATTTTAATGCCTGGAACGGTACTTCAGACGAATTGGTCTGGGATGAAATTGATGGGCTCTGGAAACTGGAGAAATTATTCCCGATCGGATCACAGATAAGTCAGGAATATAAATATCTGAATGATGGAGCTTACGAAGACATTGAGAACAGGATTTTCATTCTCGATGATACGGTAACAGAGCAGATTTTACCGGTTGATTACTATAATAATGTAAATCCGGCAGATTATTTGACGCAATCGATGGTCTTGACCATTAACGTGGATATGGAAGACACGGTATTTGACAGTCTGGCAGTCTGCGGCAGCGTATTACCTTTGGACTGGGCATTTGGCGACCATAACCATCCACTTGAGCTTCTGGAGGGCACGATCTGGACAATAGATGTTTCCTTTGAAGCAGGAGCCTACAGATATCTGGATTTCAAGTTTGCCCTTGACGGACAGGATCTGGAAGCGGGATTTAATGAAAATCATACCTGTATGCTGGATGAATCAGAAATGTCACAGACCGTCTGGTGCGTATATGGTGTGATGGGACCGACGACAGGAAATGACGAAAATGGTATGATACCGTCAGGATACAGCCTTAAGAACTATCCCAATCCCTTCAATCCTGAAACGACAATAGTATATCAGTTACCGGCCGATGTGAAAGGTGAACTTGTTATCTGCAATATCAAGGGACAGCAAGTGAAAAGCTGGGAAAATCTTAGCGGACATGGAAGCCTGTTCTGGGACGGTAAGACAGAAACGGGAGTAACCGCTGCATCCGGTTTGTATCTGGCGATAATCAAGGCAGGTAACTTTACCCAGTCCGAGAAGATGATACTTTTGAAATAATATAACTGAACAAAATCTGAAGGCTGACCTTATGGTCAGCCTTCTGGAGTTTGGACATTTTAATCCTATAATCAGGTAGGTAATGATAAATAATAAAGATATATATTGACATACTTTTAGTAATTTTGAATAATGTCTCCAAAAGAACGGAGGTGTTTTATGAAAGAGAAGAAAGATGATC
>JAIPGO010000103.1 GCA_021736135.1 Candidatus Cloacimonadota bacterium | reverse complement strand
AGCCACAACAAGGAACAATCTAACAATATTCTGCTAGATTGTTCCTTGTTGTGGCTCTGCCTGACCTCTCCTTACCAACCTTAGTGGAACTTATTTACTGGTAAATAGTATTTTACGCGTCATTGACATTAGATATTTGCCACCTTTCTGTGCACAAATCTGTTCTTTTAAAAAGAATTTGTCAAGCCGGAATTGCCATCAACCAAGAATAAGGGCGGAAGAGACTGTTCACCATTATGCTGCACATTTAAATAACTTATCTCTCAAGAAGCCTATAATCTGCACCGGTTTTATGATTTCTTGACATATCTTTGGCATATTAAGCTCAGTAAAGAATCCATTTATAAAATGTCTGTGATCAATTAGTGCTTCTTTCAATAATAACCCATCAATAAGTTTATTCACAAATTCTTCTGACTTTAAACCGTAATGATTTGCGAATAATTTATCCAGTTTGCGATTAAATCGTTCAACAGCATTTGATGTCATCATTTTATTTAGATGCACCCAATCTCCTAAAATATTTTTCTCAACATATTCAGATACTTTAGGAACATTCATTGCCACGATTCGATGAGCTGTACGCTTTCGGCTACTCGGATCAGCATTATGAAACATATTATGGCTCAGTTTCAACAGTCTATCCCTTGTTTTCTTATTCTTTACTTTATATATTCTGTCATTCAGATTTTTTAACTTATGAAACCAGCAATGCTGATATGGAGTATCAGGAAATACCTTTTCCCTCCCGCCTGACAAAGATTTACTTCCATCTGAGATGATTAATCTGGGTTTTCCGTATATTTTTTTGAATTCCTCCATAAATAATTTCCAGGTTACAGATTTCAGGTTATTAACCGTCTTGGTATATAGAGGAAAGCCTGTCTTGTTATCAACTATGGAAAGTACATAGTGTTTTTTATTATTGAGCTTAATATATTTTTCATCGATACAGATTATACCGCTCCAGTATTTTATGGAATTAAGAAGCATTTTTTTAATATCCGGCAACTTATATATCCATTTATGTATGGTACTTTTAGATACGCCTATTATCAGTCCGATCATATCCATACTTACACCACTTGCCAGAAATAATAAGGCTAATAGAGCCTTATGGTAAAATGGTAAATTCCGGTTGAAGTTATACAATTTGCGCTTATTATCATCTTTATCAGAGAAATTGCCCATGTCCGCCTTAATAGTTTTAGCAGAAATATCATTAACATCTATTTCGAGTAATTGTAATTCAGGTTCTTCCTTTTTCTCCTTATGGAATTTATTCCTGAATTTAAAGTAGAGTTTTAAGGCATTAATTTCCCTGAAAATGTCCCTGAATGTTGGCATAGACATCTTATATTCAGGGTACTCCTCGCAGAAAAGCTGATAATGTTCTTCGATTGTCTGATCTGCGGACCTCAAAACCTGATCTTCAATTAGTGGTAATGCGTTACTGAATTTTCTTTTCCTGGTTAAATAATTGCAGAAGTCTTGTTCTGAATCCTGAAATATGCGGAAAAAGTTGTTACTATCTTGGCGGCTATTCAAGTTGAAGAAATCTGAGATTGTCTGGTAAGTACAAAGTATTGAATCATTTATACTCGTAAGTAATCTCAGTAATATATAAAGTAGCTTACGATTTGCAGGAGTATCAATAAGATTGAATTTGCAGGGTTGATGAATGACAACTTCAATACTCCCATTATTAATGTTGACACTAACAGGTTCCGAGAAGTAATCGTTTTTTTTGCATTAAATGCCTCCTTTTTTTCTTTGTGATAAGAGAGTTTTAAAAAGGAGGCTTTTCTTGTAAAGCTTTTTTTTATATATCTTTATAAGTCTATTTTGCGTTTTTACGAGCTGCATAAAAGCATGGGAATGAGCAAAAAAATAATTTTAACCATAAACCTCATCTGAAAATTTAAAGCCCTTAAAATCGATATTTATGTCAATTCAGCTTTGCGTTGTGAAATTCATCTGTCGGTGCACATTTTTGCCTACATAAAATCTAACGTACAGTTTTTCAACTGGTTAAAATGAACAGTGTCAGGGCGGATCATCAGAATATTATATTTCGGAGAGACTGCCATTTGCTTCCTGGCTTATCTCGGGTTTCGGGTTTCGGGTTTCGGGTTTCGGGTTTCGGGTTTCGGGTTTCGAGTTTCGGGTTTCGGGTTTCGGGTTTCGGGTTTCGAGTCACGAGTCTCGGGTTTCGAGTTTCGAGTCTCGAGTTTCGGGTTTCGGGTTTCGGGTTTCGAGTCTCGGGTTTCGAGTTTCGAGTCTCGAGTTTCGGGTTTCGAGTTTCGAGTTTCGGGTTTCGAGTCTCGAGTCACGTCTTCCAAAAGATTTTGCTTGCAAAAAAAACGGGGATGGTACATATTATATATGAACCAAGGAGGCATCATGTTCAATAAGTTGTTAATATTTTTATTATTGAGTTTACTGGGCACAAATTCAATCCGGGCTATGGCTTATGAGTCAAGTGACTGCATTTATTATGATAATGTAACTTTAGAGGATTTTGAATTTAATCCACCGGAACTGCAATCCTGGCTGAATTGGGATACGGAGCCGGACAGTTGCGTTATAACTGATGATTTTGGTTATAATGGAACATTCCGGTCACTGCATTTAACCGGCAATACAGCTAAATTATTGAGTTTTAACTCCATTAAAATGAAAAAAAATGATGTCTGGAGGGTGGCAGCCTATATTGAATCCACCGGAGATACGATCGGAGTTGGTTTCCGAGATACCTTTCATGCGCTTTATTATTCCATCGCCGGGGATGCCACACTTGATATTGAGGAATGGACTACAGTATATCAGGGAATAAATTCTGAAGATGAATGGCATGAATATCATTTCCCGGTTGGAGACGACTGGCTGGCGCGATTCGGTTATACGCCGAATATTACGGGAATTGTATTTATAAATAACACGAACAGCAGTGGAGACGTATATTTTGACGAAATCGGGAATATGACGCCCTTATTGCCGAATCAACCCTCAGCAGCCATTCATTATGAAATACTCAATACAAGAGTGAATCGCGATGGCACAAGGGACGTGAGCGCTCATTTTTACGCTAATGTTGTTGATACTGATTCGGATACACTCTCCTATTTCTGGCAGATGGGTGACAGCACAATCGTGACGGAACCTGAGTTTGAATATACCTACACGATCACGGATGACCATTTATATTCAGTATCCTTGACTGTAACCGATGAAATCGGGCTGGAAGGCTACGCCAGCTGCCAGATAGAAGTGGATGCAGGAGCCAGCAGTCTGCCCTTGACATTAAATTTTACAGGTGACGTGATCCTGGCGCGTTCCATTGGCTCATATATCAATGCCAACGGCTATGAAGGTCTGTTTGATCCTGTTATGGATATGCTGGGTAATGCGGCAGATCTGACCATTGCCAACCTGGAATGCCCGTTAACCGATTCCAATACTCATCATCCGACGAAATACATCTATTTTAAAGGACAGATGGAGCATGCACCTGCGCTCAGTTATGCCGGAATTGATATAGTAACCCTGGCTAATAATCACATACTGGATTATATGGAAGAAGGTATAACAGATACGAAGAGTGCTCTGGCAGAGCAGGGGATACTCTATTCCGGTGCAGGATTGAATTCCTATGAAGCATACCGTCCGGTCATGATCAACCGGAAAGGGATTAATCTGGCATTTCTTGCTTTTTCTGACCGCACAGGGCAGTATAATAACTATCAGCCATATCTGAATGCGGGTTTTGAAAAAGCCGGATTTGCCTATCTCACCAATTATTATGTGCAGAAAGCAATAGCAGAAGTACGCGATGCCGCTGATCTAGTAATAGCGGAAATGCATTGCGGGAGTGAATATTCCATCGAACCATCAGGTTATTATGATAATATACCCGATGAGATGTATATGGACCTTAATCCCGAAGATGAAGATTATTTCTGGGGGCTGGACATACCGCAAGCCTGGGATATAGAATACCGTCACTTTGCTGTGGATGCCGGAGCAGACCTCGTGATCTGCCATCATCCGCATATCGTGCATGGCTTCGAGGTTTATAACGGAAAGTTAATTGCGCATTCACTGGGCAACTTCATATTTGATCTTTCTTATACTGAAACCATGCCGACCTGCATATTGAATGCTGAAATAGGAGCTGACGGCTTTGAGCGCTTCTATATTACTCCGTGTTATATTGACGATGATATAACCCTTCCTGCCACAGGTGAAATGGGACTATACATTCTGGATCATATTGCCCAGAAATCGCAAGAACTAAATGGTTACCTCTGGGTTGACCGGATAAATGAACGCGCTGAGATTATTCTGGATACTCTATCCATGCCTGTTTATTCTCATGGCTTTATTGAGGAAGCAGAACTGGAATTTCGTGACGATTATTACACAACTGGACCCATCAGATTGCATAAAGCAGGTTCATTTGCCACATTGAGTTCCATCGATACGGGTACGAACTGGCAGTTCCGGGTAGGTAGAGAAATTATCTACCATGGTAATTTTGAAGACGAGGGCTGTTCGGAGTGGAATGTTAATTCATCTCACGAATGGATCGAAGAAGAAATAGTATACCGCGGCAGCCGCAGCCTGGGTATGGAATGCGCCTATAATGCCGGCGATAACTATATCACCAATCTGGAAGGTAGAATTAAGGTCTATGATGACAGCGAATATTCACTGCATGGAATGATCCACACCATCAACGCCGGAGTCAGTGAAGTACAGATACGCACTTACCAAAACCGTACAGATGGCGACTATATCAATATGTATGGCACTCCCAGCCTGGTGGGTGAAAATGGCTGGACTTACGTCTGGGCAGATCTTCCGGTACTGGTGGAAGGCGAGAACTTTATAGATTACCGCACAACCATTTATCCACCTGATGTTGGATCTGGTAATGCCTATTTTGATGATGTTGGTCTGATCGGCTGGACGGAATGGCATGATTTTAACGGAATCCCGGTGGAATTGCCATCCCCTAATGAGTATTACTATATTGAAATGCGGACAACAGATGCCGTAGATGAGATCGGATGGACTTATACGGAAAAGAGCTATGGCTTTATGCCAATTCTTGATGATTTTACAAGTCATTCTGATCTGCAATGCGCTGTTTTGAATAATAATTATCCTAATCCTTTCAATCCGGAAACTCATATTTCCTTTACTTTAAATACTCCTGCCAGTGATGCCCGGATCAATATTTATAACATCAGAGGACAATTAGTGAAAAAACTTCCGGTGGATGTCAGCAGAGGTAATGGTCTTTATTCCGTAACCTGGCAGGGAACTAATGAAGCAGATAGACAAGTCAGCAGCGGCGTGTATTTCTACCGGCTGCTGGTTGATGATAAAAGGATCACTGAGAAGAAATGTATTATGCTAAAATAATCAGGGAGAAATCATATGAAATTACTTTTAGTACTATTTATAGTTTTTACCTTTATTACCGGCTGGGCTTGTACTATAGGGGTAGTGAACGGCTCAGCCACTGACGACGGCAGACCTTTTTTCTGGAAATCACGCGGTGCCGGGGCAAATGTGCAGGTTTTTCATGAGGATATTTATGATTATGAATATGTGGGTTCCGGCAACACTGGCTCTGAATATTCCTGGATGGGAGTAAATGAAGCAGGGCTGGCAATTGCCAATGCCATGGTCGGTGACCTTGAACGCCTGCCCGGTAACGGTGACTGTATGCTGCAAGCCTTGCGCGAGTGCGAAACAGTAGCCGAATTTCTGGTGTTTCTGGACAGCACCAACGTTACGGGCAGAGAAACGCATACCTGCTATGTGATCCTGGATGCTACAGGCGCAGCCATGATGCTGGAAGTGGGTACCACTAATTACTGGGTATATGATACGGCAGATACGGAATATGGATTCATTGTGCGGACATCTTTTACAATTGCCGGAGGGGGCACTCCCGACACACCATACCTGATGATGAATTCCATTATGACAGAACTGGCAGAGCAGGGACCGCTTAACTGGCAGGATATATTCCCATATATCATGCGTGACTTTTATGATGAAAACTTCGACTTGATACCGCTGCCTTTTACTCATCGCTGGGATATCAACCATGCGTATGGTTACGTTAGTCCCGGTTACAGTAACAATGTGGTCGGGTTCACATCGGCAGCGCTGGTACAGGGCGTGCTGGCTGGTGAACCGCCCTGGCTTTCCACGATGTGGACTATCCTGGGAACACCAACCTGCGGCATTGCCACGCCTTTCTGGCCTACGTGCCCCAGCATTCCGGCACCTGCAGTGGGTAATCCTCTGGTCCCCCTGACCAATAGAGCTACACAGGTCAGGTTGATGATCAATAATGCCAGTCCCTATTCCTGGGCAGATTCCTTTATCCTGAGCAATGAGGAAGGAACCGGCTACTGGGATACAATCCTACCTTTTGAAGAGGAGAAATTTGAGCTTATCGATAACCTGCGGGACGTCTGGGTTAATAACCCGCCCACTATAAATGAGCTGCAATCATATCAGACTTCCATATGCAATGATGCTTATGACCTGGTGATGGGCTGGGATCTTTCCACTGACGTAACCGCTGATTTTGACTGTAATGAAAGCCTGGGTGAAATACCATTCACTGCTCATTTTAATGATAAATCTCTGCATGCCCCTGATTCACTTGCCTGGGATTTCAACTGTGACGGAGTCATTGACTCCGTGATGACAGAATACCTGGGAATGGGCGCAAACTGGACTTATGAAGAAGAAGGCTCCTATTCAGTAAAACTTATTGCCTATCGTGATACACTGCTGGATTCATTGATTATAGCAGATTATATCACTGCTTTCGATCCTCATATGGATTACCTGTCTGCTTCGGTTGATACGGTGATCTGTGATTTTGAAGAACCGTATGAAGAAGAAGTATTTCTTTATAACAACGGGTATTATCCTGTTACCATTAGTGAATATTTTTTATCGGAGTTACCTGAATATCCTGATCCGTATCCTGAGTTATTCTGGTGCGAATTTTCGGAACCGGAAGGTCAACTGCCACAGACTATCAATCCGGGTGACAGTTTACTTATGATAGTTTATCCAATGATGCCGGTCCGGGAATACTGGGGAGAGATACTGCATCTTATAGCCGACCGGGATACTCTTTTAATCCCCTGCCTCTATGATGAAAACCTGTGGCAGGATGCTGATGAAAATGGTGTACCTGTTCAAGAAACCATGCTTTCCAATTATCCAAATCCGTTTAATCCTCAGACAACTCTTTTCTGGCAATCAGCAGATGCTGAAAGCTGTATGGAGATCAGGATATATAACGTCAGGGGACAGATCGTAAAGACTTTTGCCGACCTGCCGGCAAGCGGTAAACTCGTCTGGAAAGGAACCAATGAAGCTGGTAATCCTGTCAGTTCAGGTATTTATTACAGCCGGCTCTATAACGGAGATATATCCGAAGCAACGCAAAAACTTATTTTACTTAAATAGGTTTTAATATCAATTTGACATTAATGCCTGCCGGTTATATCTGGCAGGCATGTTTATTTTAAGGTGGTATTTATGAAATATTATATATGTAGTCTTCTGCTGATACTCAGTGCCGCTCTGGCTGCAGACCCGCCGGAAGGCTATTATGACGGGACTGAAGGTTTAATGGGCACACAACTTCATACTGCCCTGCATGATATTATTGATGACCATGTGGAACATTCCTATAATGCCCTTAGGGACTATATCCTCCCCTATACAGACCAGGATACTCTAAATTCGGATAATGTAATTCTGCTCTATACGGGCTGGTCGCTTCCCATCGCTGATTTCGGGGGCGCAGTTTCCGAATGGAACAGGGAGCACGTGTGGGCAAAATCCCATGGTGGATTTGACAATGATCCACCCTGTGGCACCGATGCGCATCATATCAGGCCTACCGACGTATCAGTAAATGCCAGAAGAGGAAATCTTGATTTTGATGAAGGCGGAAATTTATATATAGATCCCGATGGTGATACCGGCTGCTATTATGACAGTGATAGCTGGGAACCTCGTGACGAAGTGAAAGGTGACGTAGCCCGTATGATCTTCTATATGGACGTCCGCTATGAAGGTGATAGTGGAGAGCTTGACCTGGAAATGGTTGATGAAGTAAATACAAGTCCGGCACCGGAATTTGGCAAAATGTCCACCCTGCTGGCCTGGCATTTTCTTGATCCGCCGGATGCCTGGGAAATGAGACGGAATGACCGCGTCTTTGAATTCCAGGAAAACCGGAATCCCTTTATCGATCACCCGGAATTTGTCTCCCGGATCTGGTTTAATACCGCTCATGATGATAACGTGATCACTTATGCTCCGGAAATATCATTATTTCCTAACCCGTTCAATCCCTCATTGATGTTATCCTGCTATCTTCCGCAGGCTTCTTTCCTGCAGGTGAAGATCTATAATCAAAAAGGTCAGTTTATTGAGCAGATCATTAACACCGATCTTCCTGCCGGATACTGGAAAAGCAGTTGGAACAGCCTTGATCTGCCTTCAGGGATTTATTTCATCAGGTTTGAGACCCCCGGATTCTCTCAAACCAAGAAAGCTGTTTTACTCAAATAAGGATTGTAAATGATTGAAATAATAAAGCTTGAAGAAGATATAGCAAATGCCGGATCTACCGAAAAAATTGATCTTAGACTGGATCTGGCTTATCAAATACGAACAACGGTTGCCTCGAAAAGTACTGAACATGCAATGATAGCTTATACTGAATCATGCGCAATTAATGACACAAAACGCGAATTGCGCGCACTGTATTTAATTTGCACAGCAGGCCAATATAACAAAGATTTCACTGAGTTTAACAAATGGATAGACCTGCTTATAAAGAGAAGTATTGAACTTAACGACAATCCAGCTTTAGGAAGGGCATATATTCTGCAATACCGCCAAAGCATGTCATCCGGTAATCTCAAGGATGCTGCCGAATATCTGATCAAAGCCCTGGAATTCTTTGATACTAAGCAACATGCCAGCGAGATTGTCTCCTGCTATTTAGGGTTGGGCAATATACACATGAAATTGAAGAACATCAATAAAGGGGTAGATTACTATAAAAAAGCACTTCCGTATGCCAGGGAAACGAATGAACAGGCATATCTCATGGTTCTTCAGAATATCGGTTCTGCCCACGTTATGAAAAAAGAATACCGCGAAGCCTGGGAAGTATATCATCAGGTGCTTGACAGTCTGTCCGATTCAGATGTTGAAACACGCCGGATTGTTCTCGATAACCTCGGTCATGTATGCCAGCACATTGGTGAACTATCTGAAGCTCTGGAATACTTTCAGGAAGCGATTGATCTCGGAGAAAAATATGATTGCAGATATAATGTGATCAAACCTTTATGCAAAATTGCCTCCATTCATCAGGACCTGAAAAATTTTCAGGAAGCTTTGGCTTATTTACAAAAAGCAGAACAACTCACTGATACTTCTGGCTGTTTGTCAGAAAAAATTGAGGTCTTGTATGCTATGATCAAGTATTTTAAGATCCGGCAGGATTTGGCAAACCTGGTTCTATATCACGAAAAACTGCTGACAGCAACAGAAAAACTTAATGAATCAGCTATGCTGGAAAGAATCAAAGAATTTGAGGAACAGCACCATATTAACCGTTATAAAGATCAA
Source organism: Candidatus Cloacimonadota bacterium (assembly GCA_021736135.1). Lineage (GTDB taxonomy): Bacteria > Cloacimonadota > Cloacimonadia > Cloacimonadales > TCS61 > JAIPGO01. The sequence continues at coordinate 5,708 of JAIPGO010000103.1, read as the reverse complement.
ATTATTGACCTTCAGCAGAAAATCAAACTTCTGTCTGATCAGAATGCGGAATTGAAAGCCACGATAGAAAAACTGAAGGATGAGATAATCCATTTTGTCCAGTAAGATTAGATTATTATCCCGGAAATAGTAAAAATCTGTCTCCCTGATTATCCTTTTTAAAATTTCAAGATCATTGATTTTATAAAGCAAAAAAACGGTGTTAATAAAATAATTACAGACTGGACCACCCGGTACTCCAAGCCCAGTCTGGCAAGCTTCAAATTATTCAATGCCCACCTCTCAGTATCAGACTTCCCCTAATTTTGGTCACTACCTGCACCTGATTAGTCAATTAACAATAATATTCTTACATTTTCCGGCAGAATATCAAGTCAAGAACTTGCGAATGGTTGCCAGACCGTGACCTGGCGTCCCAATATAATATCCTCCTATTCCTCAAGCCCCAGAATATCTTCAGATTCTTCAGCTGGCAGTTGATCCAGTTTTCTGAGAGTCCGACTCATAGCTTTAGTTCGGGTCTGAGATTTGTCTATGGTGTTGGCAACCGTCTGAACCTGCCTTTTCAGGTTATCGAGCACTTCCCCGAATTTTCCGAACTCGGTTTTAACTGCTGCCAGCACTTTCCATACTTCTCCCGCTCTTTTCTCGATTGCCATTGTTCTGAAACCCATACGCAGACTTGTTAGAATTGCCGAAAGAGTGGTTGGTCCGGCAATCACAACCCGGTATTTCTGCTGCAGATTTTCCATCATACCTGCCACGCGCAGCACTTCTGAGTATAATCCTTCCGTAGGGAGGAACATAATAGCAAAATCGGTAGTATGAGGTGGGTCTATATATTTTTCGTGAATATCTTTCGCAGATTTTTCCACTGCTTTGATCAATTCTGCAGTGGCTTTTTCCACTTCTAATTTCTCACCACGTTCACTGGCATCCAGTATTTTTAAATAACTTTCCTGCGGAAACTTGGCATCTACAGGCAGCCAGATCACGCTGTTATCTTCATCTTTCCCGGGCAGCTTGATCGCATATTCCACTGTTTCTCCATGCCCCCTCACCTGCACATTCTGCTGATACTGCTCCGGAGAAAGCATTTGCTCCAGTATTGCTCCCAGCTGTACTTCTCCCCAGGTGCCTCGATCTTTGACATTAGATAAAACTCGTTTCAATCCGCCTACATCATTTGCCAGATTCTGCATTTCACCCAGACCACGCTGCACTTTATCCAATTGTTCTCTCACCAGGCTGAAAGATTCTCCTATCCTCTTCTGCAGTGTCGATTGCAGTTTTTCATCAACTGTTTCCCGCATCTTTTCCAGTTTCTCATTATTGTCCCGCTGCAGGTCACTCAGCTTTTTCTCCACTGTTTCTCTGTTCTTTTCCAGATTGTCGTTCATCGCTTTCTGCATCACATTGAGAGTTTCGATCATCTCACTGAGTTTCTCCTTCTGCGAAAAGATCATGCGGTCAATATCAAGAGTATATTTTTCCTGAAACATCTTCAGGCTTTGTCCCAGCTCCTGTCTGTCTGCCAGACTATTCTCTTTGCTTTCACGTCTGCTCAATATCATCTCATCTCTTAAAACTCTTTCCAAATCCTGCAATCGCTCACGCAATAACTCATTTAATGGATTTATATCCACTTCCTGCTTTTTCATCCTGATAAGGATGAAATTCAGGAATACCAATATCACACAAAGTAGCAATAAAACTAGATACTCCATACAATCTCCACCAATTAACAACTAACTTCTAACGACTAACGATTAACGATTAATCAATTCCAGCGCTTTTTCCCAGACTACGTCCCTGCCTTGTATATATTTTTCATATAAATCCACCTTTACCGGATAATCAGGTATAATGGTTTTTTCCTTGCTGCGACTGCGCAGGGGACGATTAAATATCTTACAAGAAACCCCGCCTTCTATTTTACTGTTTGGTAATGTGAAATAAAGTATATCGCCATAAGATGTTGGCTTCTGCCCCATTGGTTCTCCAATAATCGTGCCAATACCGTTATCGTAGGCTATAGTTACCATATCACCAGCGGAACTGAAGGTTCGGTTACTTGTTAAAAAGATCAGGTTACCAGCAAACCGGTGATTGGGCCTCGGCACATAAAAATCACTCTCCTTATTAGCAATAACACTGAAATAATCTTCCTTTGTCTCCAACTCCAGATTATATAAATAAGGTAATGTTGCATTAATCCCAAAATCATTAGTCAATCTGTTCAAATAATAGTCAACCGTGTCAGGATAGTAATATCTCATCAATTGCGAGAGTTTGATGCTGGTTGTGAAGCTGCGCAAAGGCTCTTTTAGCTCAAGATGATAATAAAACTGGTTGGAAAGTATGCTGTTTCCACCTCCATTATTACGCAGATCCACTACCAGGTTACCAACTCCTGACTGCAAAAGGTCGTTGAACAACCGCTCCAGAAATATCCGGAAATCACCTCCCATTATACCCACTTCCCGTTGATAATCTCCATACTCATTATCCGAAACCAGTCCCGCCTGATGATATACCTTTGCCGTCTGTGAATCCTGAAACTGATTAAACTGAAAATAACAGACGTTATCCTCAGGTAATATCCGGTAGCTAAAGAACTTATTCTGCCTTGAGGTTACGGGGTGTTCCTTGGGTTTTAACCATCTCACTTCCGTCACCACACCCAAACGCAGGATCTTTTCCTCACCATGGTAGTCAACGGCAACATCCAGGCTATCTTCCCGGTCAATCACACCTGTAATCAACAGAAATCCCACCTTGTTCATTAAACTGCTTAATTTATTACGCCGCCAGTATTTATTTTCTGCTGAAACGTATGAACCCAGCAGACTTTCCAGACTATCTGTCTTTACTTTACCCAGGCGCAACACTCGGGAACCGATCAGGTTGATATTCTCCCCCCAGTTCACGTTAGCAATCACCAGATCATCTCCAGACCAGGCAAATGCTAAAGGTATCCTTTGTTCACCGAAGTTGTGCTCATAATATATTTGAGTATGCCCATCATTTAACTGGGACACAAATTTCTGTAAAATCAAAGCAAAGTCCTGTTTCTCCACGACTAGTTCCAGACTGCCTGCCACGCGATGACGTTGTCTTGTAAATTCCTCTCTTCCGATTTCTTCAATCAATGCCGGGTGACAGTTCTCCAGCAGTTTGCAAAGATAGAAGAAATCCTGTTGAAATTCGTTATAATTCTTAACTTTATCCCAGTCGAAGTCTATCAGATATGGTTCACCAGCTCTCAGCAATGAAGTGAGAAGAAAAATGAAAAATAAAAGATAATACCGCTTACATCCTGACAAAAGGATTCATCCTCTTTTCAATGCCAATACGTGTTTCTTCAGTATGACCGGGTAAAACCAGGGTTTCATCCGGTAACGAATAAAGTTTCTCCTTTATTGATCTTGTAAGCTCAGCTAAATCGCCATCAGGAAAATCTGTCCGGCCGATACTGCCTTTGAATAAAGTGTCCCCCGCAAACAGTAAGATGCTGTAATATAGGCATATCCCGCCTTTCGTATGACCAGGAGTGTGGATTACGTCGATTTCCTTTCTGCCCAGAATTATCTTATCACCATCATGTAATAAGCGCTCTGCTCCAGGTGAAATTATCTCTTTTCCCATAAAACTGCTCAGGTTCAATTGCGGATTGTTCAGCTTCTCCTCATCGGCTTCATGTATCCAGATGGGAACTCCCCATTTCTTCTGAAAATAAGCATTACCTCCAATGTGGTCTGCATGCCCATGTGTATTCACGATTGCCTTGACGGTTATATTATTGGTTTCCACAAAGTTGACCATCTGCCGGGAAGCTGCTCCCGGGTCAATCAGTATCGCTTCCCGCCTGTCCTTGTCCCAGACCAGATATGTATTTGTCCCAAACGAGGGTAATGTATTAAATCTTTTAAAATCCATTTGCGCTCCTGTTTCCGGCAGTTCAAATCAGATCATGAACTCCGCAACTTTTTCTTCGTCTAATTTATTTATTCTGATAATATTATTCAAGGAAAAATTTTCACCCCACGCTATATCCGCTTCACTACCCACACTGTTATTATAGCGTAAAACGATCTGTGCCGCTAACATTATCTCTTCCAGTGTCGGAATATCTCCCTTAATGATAATTCCCAGCGGTCCATGAATATTAACTGCCCTCACCACAATCTCAGTATCTGCCAGGAGCGAAAGATGCTCATTATCCTGTTTATGCCTGCCAACTACCAGCTTGGTCTGCTCATTAAGCCGGAAGTGCCTGCCATATTTTAAAAACCTGATGTTAGCCAGAGAAATCTGACTATGCGTCAGCAAGTCACGTAATCTGCGGGAATATTTCACGTCGGTAAGCTTGCACCCGCCACCCGGTGATTGAAAATCTACTATGCCAAATTCCCTGGCAAGTTCTAACTGTCGATGTCTTCCTCTTCCCTGAATAGAAAGCATTTCATTTTTGTCAACCCATCCTTCGCGAATCGGCAGTGTGTCTGCCAGTAATTTCTGCGATAATGGCCGCACCAGAAGATCTTTTACTTCACTCAATTTGCCTACGGCATTCATGGCATCCTTACGCTGTGACATCGGTCGCTGACCCAGTACTTCACCAGATATCAGAAAGTCTGCCTGCCATTCCTCTAGTAATTTCCCTGCCGTGCGGAACATAAAACCATGGCAGTCTATACAGGGATTCAGGTTCTTGCCGTATCCATATCGCGGATTCTGTAATACGGGCAGGTATTCTTCGAAAACATCTACTACCTGAAGTGCGATGCCGTTAAGTTTTGCTATTTCCAGTGCATTCCCTGCTTCAAAAAAGGGCGTCTCAAAAAATACCGGGATTACTTTGTAACCAAGTTTCTCCATAAATTTTACTGCCAGCAGACTATCAAGTCCGCCGGAAAACAACGAAATACAGGTTCTCTTTTTCAATATTTCTCATCCTTTAACATGTTGCATACTCAATATATCATTCCTCTGCTTTTGTAAACAAAAAACTGCAGCAGTGAAATATGGGACTTCCTTCTCTGCCTTTTCAGAATAACAGTAAACCGGATAATTGTAAGCTGACTTACACCTCACGGTACTCCGGAATTCCACTTAGATTCATTTTCCTTTTTATTCCGGGGTGATGCCAGCTTTTCTGAAAACTGGCATCCCCCCGTTTTATTTGCATATTAGATTATATAATCATACAATATATATAGTTAAGGTGTGATTACAAATGGTAGGGGTAAACCTGCGTGTTTACCCTCTTGCACATATATACCAGGATGGGATTTGTTTTCAATATTCCGGTTATAAAGGGCAGACACATAGGTCTGCCCCGCCTCAATTGTGAGTGGTCACGATATCAGATAAATTTCGGGGGGATGCGAGGCTTTTCTGAAAACTGGCACCCCCCCCGTTTTCTTATTCATGATTTGTGGTAAATTCTTATTTTATAAAGTAATATTTAGGATTCATTTCTTATAATTCCCGGTACGGGATAAATTTGTATAGCGTAAGGTTGCCCAGAAGGTGCTACCTTATGTAAAAATGAGCCCCTCCCCCACCCCATCGGCGCTGCGCGCCGATGGGGTGGGGGTATATGCATCATTCATAAGGTAGTCTCGGAGTACCGAGCCAACCTTACGCTATACGAATATATCCCTTTCAGGGAAATGAAACTTCACAAAAGACGAGATATTTAA
>JAIPGO010000102.1 GCA_021736135.1 Candidatus Cloacimonadota bacterium | reverse complement strand
TGGTTAATCTACTAAATAAGGAGATTATCCTGAATAAAGAATATTTACGACAATTTGGAATGTATATAGAGCCGGAAAATATAATAGGAAAATCTATCTTTTAAATCATTATTGGAAAGTGAAATGTCCAAACTCCAGAGATTTCTCTTTAGAGAAATCGGGTAAATCCAGAAAAATCTTGCCTGAATAAATTTATAAATATTTATGACCTTGAATTAATATAAATAAGAAACATAAGGGAGGCGCAATGCGAACCTTGGAAGGACAGTTACAAAGCAGTGGTAAACGATATGCTTTGATCGTAAGCCGCTTTAATGAATTGATAAACAGCAAGCTGCTTTCAGGAGCAATAGACTGCCTCAAGCGCCATGGGGCGTTAGAGAGCGAATATGATGTGATCTGGGTGCCTGGTGCATTTGAAATACCATTAATAGCAGACAGGCTTTGTCAGCAGGATTATGATGCCGTAATCGCTTTGGGGGCAGTGATCAGGGGTGCGACTCCTCATTTCAATTATATAAGTGCCGAAGTCAGCAAGGGCGTGGCGCAAATTTCTTTGAAATATGGCAAGCCGGTGATATTTGGGGTATTAACGACCGATACGATAGAGCAGGCAATAGAACGAGCAGGGATGAAATCGGGAAATAAAGGCTGGGATGCGGCACTTTCGGCAATCGAGATGGTAAATCTGTTAAAAGAGATCGAGGTTTAATGGGCATACGACGCAAAAGCAGAGAACTGGCTTTTAAAGTTCTTTATTCCCTGGAATATACGGCAGAAGATGAAACACTGGGGCATCTGAAATGGCTGGAATTATGTCAGGAAAAACTGGAAGATGTTCTGGAGGAATTTGAGAAAAGGCAGGATGAACGGATAATCGAGTTTGCTGATTATCTGATCAGGAATACGATATTGAACATGGAAGAAATAGACGGGATCATAGATAATCATTCCAGCAACTGGAGCATTGAAAGACTGGCAGTAACAGATAAGAGTTTATTAAGGATTGCTGTATTTGAAATGCTGAAGACCGAAACCCCATCAGTAATCGTGATGGATGAGGCGATTGAGATTGCTAAACGCTACTGCTCGGAAAGCTCAAGTAAATTTATCAATGGAGTATTGAATTCCATATCTGAAATAAAGAAATAAGGATAAATATTGATGCCGTTAATTCACTGTTCACTGGGGATAATAGTCTATAATGAAGCAGGAAACATTGCGAAACTACTGCGGAGCTTGCAGAATCAGAAGCTGGAAAAAGTAGTAATCGATAAGATCATCGTTGTTTCAAGTGCCTGCACGGATGGCACAGATGACATAGTGCGCCAGTTTGCTGCGGAAGATGAGAAAATTGAATTATTAGCCGAACCGGAAAGACGAGGTAAATCGGCAGCTATAAACAGCTTTATCTCGAAAGCGGATAGTGAGATATTAATCATTGAAAGTGGAGATACCATACCGGCATTGGACACAGTAGAAAAGATGGCAGGAATATTCGCCGATAAACGCATAGGGATGAGCGGCGGTCGTCCGGTACCTGAAAATTGTGCCTGCAATGCCATAGGCAAAGCAGTTCAGTTGCTTTGGGATCTGCATCACCGCATGGCTTTAAAATCACCGAAACTGGGAGAGATGGTGGCATTTCGTAATATAATCAGAGCCATCCCGGAAAAGAGTGCAGTTGATGAAGCCAGCATCGAGGCAATGATCATGGAGCAGGGTTTAGAATTGCGCTATCTGCCAGATGCTCTGGTTTATAATAAAGGACCGGAAAACTGGCGGGAATTTATCAGTCAGCGTCGACGTATAGCCAGCGGTCATATCTGGCTGAGTGAGCAGCAGGAATATAAAGTAGCATCTCAGAATGGCGGATTGCTTCTGCAGCTTGCCATTGACCAGGTGATGCGGAAGCCTTATGACTTACCTTATATTATAATGATAGCAGCAGTTGAAGTTTACTCCCGGTTTTTGGGCTGGTGGGATCTGAAAGTATTAAAAAAGAATCCCTTTAAATGGGAAATTGCTAAAACGACAAAAAAAATGCAGAGGTTTGAGTAAATATGCTGGAATTGATACCAAAAATTATCGGCTATATGATTGCCCGGAAAACCGGACTGATCAATCCACTGCCGATGAATTATACGATAAGCCTGCTTTACACCTGTAATTCCCGCTGCAGCACCTGTAATATTTATGATAAAAAAGCCGATAATCTGACTCTTTCGGAATACGATGAAATTTTCAGGCATCTGGGCAGGTCACCATACTGGATAACGTTCAGTGGGGGAGAGCCGTTTTTGAGGAAAGATATAGATGACATCTGCATTTCAGTTTATAAGCACTGTCACCCGGCCATAATCAATATTCCCACTAACGGTATTTTAACCGAGCTGACGATAGAAAAGGTGAAAAAAATCGTAGATGCCTGTCCTGAGACGCAGTTTGTAATCAACCTTTCCATTGACGGAGTAGGAGAACAGCATGATAATATCCGTAATGTACCGGGTAATTACGAGAAAGTTACGGCAACATTAAAGGGATTGAAAAAGCTGCAGAGAAAGAATCTTTCTTTAGGGATCCACACAGTGATCTCTAAGCTGAATGTGGAAGAATTTCCGTTGATCGCTACGGAACTGATGGGACTGGAACCGGATTCTTATATCACGGAAATAGCGGAAGCGCGGGAAGAACTGGATACGATGAAAGCAGATATAACACCTGAACCGCTGGCATATACTACAGCCATAGATTATCTGATCCATCGTATAAAAAATGGCAAATATGCCGGAATAGCCAAGATAACCGAGGCATTCCGGATAGAATATTACAATCTGGTGAAACACATCCTGCGTGATAAAACTCAGGTTATCCCCTGTTATTCCGGTATTGCCTCAGCCCAGATATCACCGGATGGTGACGTGTGGTCGTGCTGTATTAAAGCAAGGTCACTGGGCAATTTGCGGGAAAATGATTATGATTTCCGGCGTATCTGGAATAATCACAATTTTAAACTGGAAAGAAAATCTATTAAGAAGAAAGAATGCTGGTGTCCTCTGGCAAATGCCGGCTATACCAATATGCTGATGAATCCCGGTATTTTATTCCGGGTATTCCAGCGCAGTTATATCAAATGGTATGTATCAGGTAACAGGAAATGATAAAATTAATAAGAAATTCTGAGAGTTGCGGTGTAAGCCAGACATATTTCGATTATTTTCCCCGTCAGAAGCGCAATTACTTTCTGCAGCTTGACCACTATAATCAAGATCCATATACTGAGAAAATGGAGGAATATGTACTGGGTGAATTTATAAAGCTGAAACTGGAGCAGTACAGCATTTCGCAGCTTCAGAATGTACTGCGGGAATTCTTTATAAAATTAAACTGGCAGTTATATTCGATATTTTCTCAGAGACAGGATCTGGAGCGGGGACTTTCCCTGGCCTTAACCATAACGGAAGAAGAAAAATTATATTTTGTGAAATTCGGACGTTTTTCAGCCGGATTACTTTCCGAAGACAAACTGGAAAAACTGGGTGACTGGAAAAACCCGGCAGTGCTTAGTTATGCCGAGATCGGTCTGCTGGGAGCTAAGGATGAAGATATCCGCGTAAAAATCCAGGAATATGAAATCCCAGTGAACAGCTACTTTCTGGTGATAACCAGCAGCCAGGCGGTGGAACTGGAAAAAATAGGAATTCATCACCTGAGTATTATTGAGAATCTGGAGCAGTTACTGGCAAAGGACTGTTTCAGTTTTCTGCTGCTGTATAATAACTACCAGAAAGCGCACAGCCACCGCTACTGGATGCGGAAGAAGAGAGTAAACCGGACGGCGATCATACTGCTGATATTGATAATTATGAGCGCAGTATATGTATATTGGGGGAGTAACATCATAGATGATTTTCTGGCAAGATTCAAATTTCAGAGCAAGGAATTTACCCGTAATGAATTGAAAGAGCAATTCATCATATTACAGGAACAGGCCCAGGAGCTACTCGACCAGATATCTCAGGAAGATATGCGACTTGCCCTGATCCCGCAACAGAAGATAAAAATCGACAAAGCCTGGGAAATAGATCTGCATCTTGATATTACAGTATCCCCTTTATTTGATCACTACCAGATATATCTGGCAGGGGGCAGCACCGTTTTTGCCATAGATAAAGATAAGCATAATATTGTTTGGCAAAAACAGTTCAATAGTCCCGTGGAGGTCTTGCGGATGGTAGATGCCAACCGCGTTTTGGTCGCCCTGGAAAATGGAATCGTAATGTGCCTTAGCCGGGACGATGGCAAGAAGCACTGGGAAAAAGAATTTGATCTGAGAAAGATGGAAGAATTTTCGATGAATCTGAATCAGATCAGTCTTAACCAGTACCGCCAGTTGGATGAAAGCCTGTTCCTGATCCACGAAGGCAGTCGGGTTTCGCTGGGATTGATTCGTAATGGCGAAATAATTACTGATTATGATGCCGGAAGCGATATTGATAGTGTCAGCAGTTATGATCTTCTGGATAAATGTCTTTACCTGACACAGGCAAGAAAATTGATTAAACTGAATATTAAAGTAATATTATGAAATGAGGAATAGATGGATATAAATAAGAATTATGAACCACAGGAAATAGAGAAAAAATGGTATGCTCACTGGCTGGAAAAAGGGTATTTTACACCGCAGATTGACAAAACAAAGAAACCTTATACCATTTTGATACCGCCACCCAACGTAACAGGACATCTGCACATGGGACACGTACTGAATAATACGCTGCAGGATGTGATGGTCCGTTATAAGAGAATGACAGGAGTACCCACACTCTGGCTTCCGGGAGTTGATCATGCCGGCATTGCCACGCAGAACATGGTGGAAAAAGATCTGGCAAAAGAAGGGAAAACCCGTCATGACATCGGCAGGGAAGAACTGGTGAAGCGCATCTGGCTCTGGAAAGAAGCCAAGGGCAGTAAGATCATCCAGCAGCTCAAGAAGCTGGGTGCTTCCTGCGACTGGACACGAGAAAGATTTACCATGGATGAAGTGCTTTCGGAAGCAGTGCAGGAAACCTTTATCAGGCTTTATGAAAAGAACCTGATCTATAAGGGAAAACGCATCATTAACTGGTGTCCCCGCTGCATAACCGCGCTGGCAAACGACGAAGTGGAGCACGAAGATGAGAAAGGATATTTGTGGAATATAAAATATCCGCTGGCTGATGGAAAAGGCTTCGTAACCGTGGCTACCACCCGGCCTGAGACAATGCTGGGCGATACGGCAGTAGCAGTTCATCCTGAAGATACCAGGTATGCGGATTTAGTGGGAAAATCAGTGGTCCTGCCTTTGATGAATAAAGAAATACCGATAATAGCAGACGAATATGTGGATAAGGACTTTGGTTCGGGATGCGTCAAGATAACGCCGGCTCATGATCCCAACGATTTTGAAGTTGGCTTGCGGCATAATCTTCCGCAGATACTGGTTCTGGATGAACAGGGAATGATGAATGAGAATGCGCCGGAAAAATACCGCGGTATGGAGCGCTATGCCTGCCGAAAGGTGATTCTGGAAGATCTGGAGACGGCAGGACTGCTGGAAAAAGTTACTGAGCATGAACATGCCGTAGGGCACTGTTACCGCTGTGAAACGGTTATTGAACCATATTTATCCGATCAATGGTTCGTGAGAATGGAACCTCTGGCAAAAAGAGCAATTGAAGTCGTGAAAGAGGGCAGGATCGTTTTTCAGCCTGACCGCTGGACCAAAGTTTATATGCACTGGATGGAAAACATCCGGGATTGGTGCATCTCGCGTCAGATCTGGTGGGGACATCGCATTCCGGCGTATTACTGCCTTTCCTGCGGAAAGATGATGATTGCCCGGGATATGCCGGATGTCTGCCCGGATTGCGGACATGATAAGTTCCGTCAGGATGAGGACGTTCTGGATACCTGGTTCAGTTCCTGGCTCTGGCCCTTCAGTACGCTGGGTTGGCCCCATAAAACGGCAGACCTGGAATATTTTTTACCGACAAATCTGCTGGTTACGGAAGCAGGGATAATTTATCTCTGGGTAGCCAGAATGATCATGAGTACGCTGGAATTTATGGACGAAATTCCCTTCGATACCGTGCTCCTGCATGGACTTGTACTGGATGAGCAGGGACGCAAGATGTCTAAAAGTCTGGGAAATTCTCCGGATCCGATCGATATAATTAATGAAGTAGGCGCAGATGCGTTAAGATTTTCCATGATCTTCAGCACACCGAAAGGTCAGGATAGCTATTATAGAGCGAGTATTCTGGAATCCGGCAGAAATTTTGCCAATAAGATCTGGAATGCCTATCGTTACATAATGATGAACGTGGAGAATATAGAAGGTTCTCTGAAACCTGAAGAGCTTGAACAGGAGCTTGCTGATAAATGGATATACAGCCGTCTGCAGCAGACGATCCGGCAGGCTGCGGAAAACTATGAGAATCTGCGCTTGAATGACGCAGCGCAACTGATCCAGGAATTTATCTGGAAAGATTTCTGCAGCTGGTATCTGGAACTTTCTAAAGCAAGGATGTATGACAGCAGTAATATTAATGGTCAAAGGACGGTAAAATATATCCTGCTTGATATTCTGCAGAATGCCATGCGGCTGTTGCAGCCATTGATGCCGTTTATAGCTGAGGAAATATGGTTCAATATCAAGCCCTTCCTGCCGCAACTGGAAGAAGCAGTAGTTATTGCCATTTTCCCTAAAGCAGATCTGAATCTCATTGACTCTAGTGTAGAAACGGAAATGACCCTGATCCAGGAAGCAATTACCGTTATCCGCAACCTGAGGAAACAGGTTAACCTTTCTCCCGGAATAGAGGTGAAAATCCTCATTAAAACGGAAACACCAGCACAGACCGAAATGTTGATAACTAACCGGCATTATTTCAGCAAACTGGCTAAAGTTAATGAACTGCTTGTTTCCACAGAACTGGAAAAACCTCAAGGTACTCTGGCAGACGTAGCTGGAGCTATGGAGATTTATTTGCCATTAAGCGGACTGATAGACCTGGAAGCAGAACGCAGCCGGCTACAGAAACAGCTTGATAAACTGGAGAAAGAACTTGAAAAGATAACATCTAAATTGCATAATGAGAAGTTTTTAAGTAGTGCACCTGAGAATATCATTGCCAAGGAAAAAGAGAAATATCAGGAAGTGAAAACCAAGTATGATATAACAGGTGAAATGTTGAAAGGACTGGATAATTAATAAGGAGGATTTTATGGCTGAATTCAACAAAGATGAAAGTGAGGTAATGATTCAGGAACTGAACACTGACAGTAAAAAAGCGGAAGATATTTACGATAAACTGCGCGCCAAAGTAAACACGTTTACTGCCGACAAGTTCCGGGGAAAATATGGCAAACTGATAGATTATCTGCTTTTGCTGCCGGATTTTGTAGTTCTGCTAATCCGTCTGGCCTGTGATAAAAGAGTGTCCGGAACGCAGAAGATAATGGTTGGCGGCATCATCCTCTATGTGATATCTCCAATAGATATCATTCCGGATTTCATTCCCGTGATAGGGCTGGCAGATGATCTGCTGCTGGTTGTTTATGGTTTAAACACCATTGTGAATGAGATAGATAAAGAAATCGTGGAAGAACATTGGAGCGGTAACGATGATCTGCTGCAGACACTTCGAAACGCTGCAGATATCGCGGAAAAATTTCTTTCAAAGAACGTCATCAAGAAGATCTCAGCTTTCTTTTCGGCGGTGAAAGGCAAGCAGTAATGAGATTATTGATTGCTTCCCGCAACCGTGATAAAATAGCTGAGATAAAAGAAATACTGGCAGTTCTCGATCTGGACATCATATCTGCGTCAGATTTTCCCGATTTACCGGAAGTGATAGAAGATCAGGACACGATCAGGGGAAATGCCATTAAAAAGGCGCAGGAAACTGCTTTATTTGCCGGGTGCTATACCCTGGCTGATGATACGGGACTTTTTGTGGAATCATTGCAGGGAAAACCGGGAGTTTATGCGGCACGCTATGCCGGTGAGAATTGCACTTATCGGGATAATCGCTTGAAAATGCTGCAGGAATTGGAAAATATAGAGGACAGGAAAGCAGAATTCAGAACCTGCGCAGTGCTGGTTGATGATAAAGGTAATCTACTTTTCACGGCTGAAGGAGTAGTAACAGGTGAGATAACTTATGTGGAAAAAGGTGAAAACGGCTTTGGATATGACAGTATCTTTTTCTGCACGGAAGCCAATAAAACATTTGCAGAATTGGATGGGGAAGAAAAACACCGTATCAGCCATCGTGGTCGGGCATTACGCAAAATCCTGCCTTTTCTGGAAAAACTGATAGATAGAAGGAGTGATAATGGTTAATCCAACAATTTTCAGACAATATGATATCCGTGGTGTGGTGGGCACAGACCTCACACCTGAGATTTTACATCTCATTGGCAAAGGATATGGAACTTTTATCCGGCGTAAAGGTGCTGTCTCCTGCGCGATTGCTGGTGATGCCCGGCTTTCCACTCCGGAATTTAAAGCTGAATTCACCAGGGGATTACTGGAAACAGGAATAGATGTGATTGACGTAGGCATCGTGGCAACTCCGGTTTTATATTTTTCCATCTGGAAACTGAAAACCGATGGTGGCGTGGTGATCACTGCCAGCCATAATCCAGCCGAATATAACGGAATAAAGTTAAATTGGGGTTTAGGCAGCGTTTTTGGTGAACAGATCCAGGAAATCCTGCAACTGATTCAGAATGAGGATTTTGAGACAGGCAAAGGAAAATGGAGCGAAGATTTATCCCTTAGTAATACATATATTGATTACATCGTTGAAAATCTGCACATCAGCCGTCCCGTTAAAGTCGCAGTCGATGGCGGTAACGGTACCGGTGGTCCATATCTTCCGGAAATTCTCAGACGCTGCGGCTGTGAAGTAACAGAACTTTATTGTGATATGGACGGTACTTTTCCTAATCATCATCCGGACCCGACTGTTGAAAAAAATATGATTGACTTAAAGAAAGTTGTTCTGCAGGAACAAGCGGAAATTGGACTGGGACTCGATGGAGATGCAGACCGCATCGGTGTTGTTGATGAGGTGGGGAAGATGCTTTACGGTGATCAGATTTTGAATATCATTGTGCGTGATTTTTTGAAAGATAATAAAGGCGAGAAGATCATCGCTGATGTGAAATGCTCAAAAAACCTCTTTGATGATATCAGAAATCAGGGGGGCATTCCGATCATGTATAAGACCGGACATGCTAATATCAAGATGAAAATGCACGCGGAAGGCATTAAAGTATCAGGTGAGATGAGTGGACATATTTTCCTGAAAGACCGTTACTTAGGTTATGATGATGCTATCTATGTAGGCGCTCGATTGGTGGAGATTGTAGCTAACAGCGAAAAACCCGTGAGCCAGATGCTCAGCGACCAGCCGGTTATGTATAATACGCCTGAACTGCACATTGCCAGTACGGATGAAGATAAATTCAATATAGTCGCCAAAGTACGTGATTCCTTCATTACTGAAGGTTATGACGTGAATGACATTGATGGTATGCGCCTCACCTTCAAAGACGGCTGGGCACTCTGCCGGGCTTCTAATACTACCCCCGTCCTGGTTCTCCGTTATGAAGCGGAAACAGAAAAAAGATTACTGGAAATTCAGCAAATGGTGGAAAACAGGTTGAAACAATACATGTAATTTATTTTTTCCATTGATAGATTAGAAAAAGCCCGAATAATCGGGCTTTTTCTTTATATTCATTTAACAGAATCTCTGTATAAAAATTTTATACTTGCATAGTTTTGCTGGAAAAGTGAAATTTGCAATTATTAATATCAAGTGTTGGGAGCGGATATGTTAAAAAAGCTGTTTATTTTTTTTGTTTTAATCTTTTTAGTTACTGTTACCTGTCTAGCTGATGAATGGACTGAGAATTTTAATGATCAAACTGGAAATACTTACAATATTACAGGATTTACATGTAGTATAAGTGGAACATGGACATCTTTTGGAGCAGGCAATTTCTCATATTGTAATTCAAATATGGGATCATATGGACCAACTATCAATGATGACACTTCTAATGCACATATAACCACGCCACAGCTAAATACATGTGGAACAGTAAGTTTTAACTACGCATATATTAATGGGAATTCTTCAAATGTATTTCTTCTACAAACGTCTTCTAATGGAACGGATTATACTACACTGGATACTCACACATTAGGAGAAAGTGCAAATCTGAGTTGGGTTAAT
Source organism: Candidatus Cloacimonadota bacterium (assembly GCA_021736135.1). Taxonomy (GTDB): domain Bacteria; phylum Cloacimonadota; class Cloacimonadia; order Cloacimonadales; family TCS61; genus JAIPGO01. The sequence continues at coordinate 5,207 of JAIPGO010000102.1, read as the reverse complement.
TACGCTTTTAATATTGATAGTGATTCTTCAACATTAAATATAAGAATTTTGAGTAATAGTCAAAATGCTCATCTATTTATTGATGATTTTTCCGTAACTAATTATTCTGGAGGAACATCACCTACTCTTACAATTTCTCATGCAGGATTAACTGAGTCGAACCTGGATGGAGCCGTAATATCATTAGTACTGGAAAACGACACTTTTTCAGGATTTGGAACAGAAGATGTAACACTGAACAATGCTCCTGCCGGGACGACTGTGAATGCCGCCAGTAATTCAGATGATACTAATGCCACCGTAACTCTTGCTTTTGATGGTACAGATTTTGATGAAGATATCACAGATTTCAGCATTACAATAGCTGCTGATGGTCTTGCCGGCACAGATCCCGTCACCTCGAATGATCTGACCATAACTGCGGTAATTGAGCCAGAGCCAACATTAACAATATCTCATGCAGGACTTACGGAAACTAATCTTAACGGAGCAGAATTGACATTATTGCTGGCGAATGAGACTTTTTCCGGATTTAGTTCTGAGGATGTTACCCTTAACAATGCTCCCAGCGGAACTACTGTTAATACTGCCAGTAATTCTGATGATACTCATGCTACAGTTGCTCTTGCCTTTAATGGCACAGACTTTGATGCCAATATTACAGATTTCAATATAACAATTGCTGCTGCCGGTTTAGCTGGCGCAGATCCTGTAACTTCTAACAATCTTTTAATTACCGCATTATCTGAAACAATAACAGTATCCACTCAAACACTTACCGGATTTACTTACATTATTGACAACGGACCATCGGAAGAGCAATCTTTTACAGTGGCAGGAAGTGACCTCAAAGGCAATATTGTAATAAATGCTCCCGGTAATTATGAAATATCTGAAACCAGCGCAAGTGGTTTCAGTGGTTCAGTCACTCTGACTCAGAGTGGAGGTTAAGTAAGTGAAACAACTATATATGTGCGTCTGGAAGCAGGTTTGTCTGAAAATGTTTATAATGGCGATATCACTTTGACATCAACTGATGCAGATAATAAGACAGTATCGTGCAGCGGCAGCGTTACTGATGGAACAGCACCTGTGCCAATTCACACACTTGATTTTGAGACTGCCGGCGGATATACTACAGATCCCGTTGAATTTGTTCTTAATACAACAGACTATTTTACGAGAACAAATGGCGGCAATATCGCAGCCACATTTACCAGTATACAAGGCAGTTATTATTTTGCAGGTCAGGATATCGATGCAGGTACTGCTTTACCTGCGGAATTATTAATAGATGATATTGATATATCCGGGAATTCTTCTTTGGGTCTTAGTGTTTATTTAGCCGAGGACGATGCTTCAGACTCAAATGAAGACTGGGATGCTTTAGACTATGTTCATTTTTCTTATGATATTGATAATTCCGGGTCATTCACGGAACTGCTCTGGATAGAGGGTCAAACCGCAGCTACCAATGTTGCACCGGCAATAGATACTGATTTTGATGGAAATGGCGATGGAACGTTAATTACTGACGCCTTCACTGAATTCACAGCATCAATAACAGGTTCCGGTTCTCTGCTTGATATTAAGATCCTTTTTTCTCTTGATTCCGGCGATGAAGATATTGCACTTGATAATATTGTAATTTCCGGATCAACGATTGGCAATAATCCCCCTATGATTTCAGAAATATCTCATAATCCTTCTGAGGTGATAACTTCTTCTGATGCTGTATCCGTTTCAGCTGATGTCACAGATAGTGACGGAACGATAACAGGAGTTGAACTGCATTGGGGAACATCTTCAGGAAGTCTGGGAACTACAATAAATATGTCAAACACAAGTGGTGATACTTATACAACTGATACGGATATTCCGGCTCAAAGTGATGGAATTACGGTTTATTATGAAATTGAAGCAACAGATGATGAGCCCGATGTTGCAACTTCCTCGGAACAGAGTTATACTGTAGACGATCCAGCAACAACATCCTTGCCATATAGTGAAGATTTTGCTACCGGATTCGGTGATATCTATACATACGATGTTGCCGGCGATGATTACTGGCTGGCAGGTTCCGGTTATGCAGAAATAAACGGCTATCCAAATGGTGACGCAGCAGATGAAGACTGGCTGATCTTACCTGGGATAGATTTCTCATCATATTCTAATGTAAATATGACCTTTGATCTCTGGTGGCAATATGGTAATCAGGATGCTACCAATTATCTGAAATTATATTATTCCACGGATTACCTGGGATTGGGTGATCCCACAAGTGACACCTGGACGGAGATCCCCTTTGTTCCAGGTTCAGAAACGGTTATGACTGAAACCTCTATACCTCTCTCAACCATCACTGCAGAATCGGTTTACCTGGCTTTTAAATATATCACAGTCGATAATGCCAGATCATGGCAAATTGATAATATAGCAATAGCTGAGGCAGCATCTTCCGTAGTAGATCCTACTTTATTCTCAGCCGTACCTTTCAATTCAACGCAAATAGATCTTTCCTGGACTGAAAATGCCAGCAGCAATGATGTGTTAATCGCCTGGAATGCGACCGATACATTTGGTACTCCTGTTGATGGCAACACCTACAATTCAGGCGTTGCTATCCCGGATGGCGGAACGTCATTGGGCACAGATGCAGACGGAGTATTCAATCATACTTCCCTTGACCAGAACACCCAGTATTTCTACAAGATATGGTCCGTGGATGGTTCAACAAATTACTCTGTTGGCGTTACAGCAAATGCCACAACCTTCAAGGCAGAACCTTCTAATCATCCGAATGATTTTGCTGCAACTGCCAATGGAACAGACCAGATTGATCTGAGCTGGAGTGATAATGATGGAGCAATCGCAGCAGATGGATTTCTTATTCTGGGAAATCTGACGGGTACTTTCACAACCCCTGTGGATGGTGTTGCTCAAAGTAACGATACTGATCTGAGTGACGGATCAGGGGTCAGAAATATTTTATCCGGTGTTGGAAGCACATCTTTCTCTGGTTTAGTTGACGGTACCCATTATTATTTTGTTATCTATCCCTACACAAATAGTGACTCTCACATCGATTATAAAACTGACAGCGCTCCGGCAGATGATACAATAACCGAAGATATTTCCGATATGCAGGATCTGATAATATCAGAAGTAACTGATCCGGGAGACCATTTTGAAGGACGTTTTGTAGAGATATTCAATCCGGGAGATACTTCAGTAGATCTGACCACCGGGAACTGGTATCTTTCACGTCAGACAAATGGAGGAAGCTGGGAAGACAAGCAGTTGACAGGTTCCATTCCTTCCAATGGTGCGTATCTTTGTGCAAATTATAATGAGGATGAAACAGATTTCTTCTATGTCTATTATGGTTTTATGGCTGATTATGATTATGGAGGAACTTCCGGTAATGGAGATGACGGATATTTTCTTTATTATAATGGGGATCATACATCCGGAACTTTGGTTGATGCTTATGGTGTTATTGACGAAGATGGCACAGGATTACCCTGGGATTATGTAGATTCTCAGGCATTGAGAATTAACACTGTCTCCAGCCCTAATACGGTGTGGACAGCCAGTGAATGGGAAATTGTTGCTGCCAATATCGCTGACGTTACTCCCGGATATCACGAACAGGGAGGGGCTGTACATCATTCCGAAACTATGGGTGGAGGTGATTCTGTAACATTTCCTTCTTCCGGTAACGATGAAATCACTATCACTATTGATAATAATGAAGCGGGTCAAGTAGAAGTTACCGTATCCACATATTCTCAGAATTATCCTGGTGCCGGCAATACTTACAACGGCTGGTGGAATATTAACGTTAGTGGCAACACAGAACCAATAGACCTGGTATTTACATATGAAGAATCAGATTTGAATGGAATTCAAGAAGCTGCTCTGGCAATATTCCATTATGATGGTTCAAGCTGGGTAAACCTGGGTGGAGTTATTGATACTGATCTGAATACAATAACCTTAACCGATTATGCAGGAAGCTTTTCACCATTTACGCTGGGAGACAATTATGACGCTCCATTACCAATTACACTCAGTACATTTACCACATCCTATGCTTCACCTTATGGCAGGTTGCTCTGGACTACGCTTAGTGAAATGAACAATGCCGGCTGGAATATTTATCGGGCTGAGAATGAGGATTTTGCCGCCAGCGCTTTGATAAATACCGAGCTGATACCAGGTCAGGGAACTACTATGCAGGTGACTAATTATTCCTATGTTGATGAATACCCCTTAACGCAAGGTGATAAATATTATTACTGGCTGGAATCAATCAGTTACTCGGGTGCTGCAGATAATTATGGACCGGTTGTACTTTCAGTTCCTCTGAACGGGGAAGAGGAAACACCGGATATCCCGGAGCAATTTGGTTTACTGCAGAATTATCCTAATCCCTTTAATCCGAATACTACTATAAAATACAATTTACCTATAGCCGGATATATTGAACTGAATATCTATAATATTAAGGGTAACAAGATAACTACTCTGGTTTCGGGAATAAAGGAGCCTGGATATTACCAGGTGAATTGGGATGGAAAAGATGATAATGGCTCTGAAGTAAGCAGCGGTATATATATCTATAAATTAACTACACCTTATTACGTGGAATCACGCAGCATGTTATTGATAAAATAAAATTGAAAATTCACGGAGGGCAGTAGCGGTTTAATCCGCACTGCCCTTTCATTTAGAAAATGAGAATTCACTCCTTTCAGCATAATCAGTAATCGGTGAGAAGAAAATAAAATACTAAGAGTTTTCACCACCACCAGTCTTCATTGTATTATGACGTGGCAGGCAGAGGCACAGAGGGAATGAGTGAGTGAAAATGTGAAAATGAGAAGGGGTGAAAACTCGACTACTTGACTTTCGACTCTCAGTCTTGAAGTCAAGCAGTCTGATAGTCGTTCCGTCGTTAGAAAATGCTCTCTCTTTATCTCTGATGTCAAATAACTATATTCTTTTTCTTTTTTCGCACTGTTCGCGGCTTTCGCGGTTAAATATTTTTACTTAGATCAGCTTTAGTGTATATTCTTGTGAATCGGTACCGCTTGTCCGGGGTGGAGGGTACCGACAGTCCGGACAAGCGGTACCGAAAAAGATTACTATTCGCTTAAATGTTTCTCCAATCCATATATTTCTCTCATTGAAATATCTCTTGA
>JAIPGO010000101.1 GCA_021736135.1 Candidatus Cloacimonadota bacterium | reverse complement strand
CGCATCTTGACTCCTTTTAATTTATTGTCCCGCAAGACATTAAGACAATAATTTGTCAGTTAGGAGGTAGTCAAGATGTTTTTAAGAAATTTAACTTATTCTTTATCAATAAGTTAGGAAATATGAAAAAGGCTTAAAAGAAAGAAACCGGAGGAGAAAATGTTTAATAAAAAACTCGGAGCTGTTATTAAACGGGAATATCTTACCCGTGTACGGACAAAAGGTTTTATTATCGGCACGTTGATCTTTCCCTTTCTTATGGTACTCATTTTCGGTGGAGTGTGGCTCTTTGGTAGATTCTTCCAGCCTGAAACCAAGACTTATGCAATAATCGATAATTCAGGCGTTATTTATGATGACTTTGTGCAGTCATTGCCGGATACTCTCAAAAATGGTGAACCCAAATTTATTTTCAGCGAAGTGACTATCACCGGTGATCAAAACGATATGATCAAAGAATTACAGGCTGATGTTAATAATAAAAAAATAGATGGATATCTTGTTATCCCGGAAGATATTCTGGAAGTGAGACAGGTTACTTTTTCAGCACGCAATATCAGTGATTTCGAGGAACAGCGGGATTTTGAACGCGCCCTATCCCGCATCGTTGCCAATATGCGTCTCGAAATGAAAGGCTATCCGGCAGAGGAGATCAGAAATGAAATGAACCAGGGCTGGATAAAGCTTGTCAGCGCTCAGGTCACTGAAAAAGGCGAAGTAAGTAAAAACAGTGTTTCTAATTATCTGATGACTTATCTGATGTCATATTTTCTCATGCTTTTCATTATGTCTTATGGTCAGTCTGTTACCCGCAGCGTAATTGAAGAAAAAAGCCAGCGCATTACAGAGACCATAATTTCTTCCATAAAACCCAGCGAATTGATGGTCGGTAAACTTACCGGTATTAGCTTAGTAGGTATAACGCAAATGGCTGTTTTCGGATTTTTTTTGTATCTGATGGCTTCTTTCGGTGGACCTATGCTCAACAGTGCCGGAGTAAGATCGGGAGAATTTCTGGAAATTATCAGCAATCTGAGTCTTTCCATTCCGGTTCTGCTTTTCTTCCTCTTCTTTTTCCTTCTCGGTTATGCCCTCTATGCAGCACTTTTCGCTGCCATCGGAGCTATGGTCAATACGGAAGATGAAGGACAGCAATTTCTCATGCCCGTTATTTTATTAAATATCGTAGGCTTTCTGATTATGATCTCGGTTGCCAAAAATCCTGATACTGCCGCAGCTTTCTGGATCTCGCTGTTTCCTTTCTTTACGCCGGTTGTAATGTTCTGCCGTATCGCGGTCAGTGATCCCGTTATGCCATCCGGGGCCTATCTCTCCATTGGTATTATGATCGTCTCAGTATATTTCCTCATCAAACTTGTTGGAAAGATCTATCGGGTGGGAATTTTAATGTATGGCAAGAAACCATCTCTGAAAGAAACATTGAAATGGCTTAAATATTAAAAATCTCTGTAATTTCTGTTTCTTGACAAGAGTTGCTCTATTTGCTTTTTCTGATTTGGAAAAAAGTGTAGATATTATAAAGTTTCCGGGGAAAATATGATAGTTAATATTTTTTTATTGATTTTCGGAATTTATGAAATTACCACTGCATTGAAATGCTCTTTCGCTAAAAAACCACCACAGGGCTGCGCCAGGTTTGGCGTTATGACGGATATGCACTATTATCCGGCAAACCTGGTAAACTGCAACAGCCCCGTCTATCAGAATTATCTGAAGCAGGATGCCAAACTTACCGAAGAAAGCGGAGCTGTCATTGATGCTGCCATTAATGCCATGCTTGCTTGTGAAGTGGAATTCGTTATACTCGCGGGTGATCTCACAAATGAGGGTGAAAAACAGTCACATCTGGAGTTAGCGGAATTACTGCATAAGTTCACTCAAAAGGGTATCCAGGTTTTCGTTACTCCCGGCAATCATGATATCAATAACCGCCTTGCCATGAGCTATCTTAATAATGAGCAAACCCCCATTGACACTATTAATGAACATGATTTTGAAGAAATATATTATAATTTCGGTTTTAAGCAGGCTTATTCGCGAGACGTGGATACTCTCTCTTATTGTGCACGGGTCAAAGAAGGTCTGAACATCATTACCATTGATGCCAATCAATATAAAAATAATAAAGATAAACCTTTGCCAGATGGGATATTAAGTGATGATTCCGTGACCTGGGCTGAAAATGAAATACGCAGTTCTCTGAAAAGAGGGGAGAGGATCATCGGAGTGATGCACCACGGATTAGTTGAACATTTTGAGAACCAGGGTAAATCTTTCAGAGCATTTCTGGTTAATGATTTTGATAAAATTGGCCAAAGACTTGTGGAAGCCGGTCTTGATTTCGTTTTTACCGGGCATTTACATGCCCAGGACATCAGTAGCGCCATATATAACGGAAAAAGCATCACTGACATTGAAACCGCAGCCTTAACTTCGGTACCTTTTGCCTGGCGCTTATGCTGCATCAATCATGATGAATTAATCATCGAAACCAGATATATCGATGAAATTGACTTTGACTATGGTTCTGACCTGCCTTTTCGGAAATGGGCTACGCAGCGCGTCTGGGAAGGTCTGCTGGAACTGGAAGCATATTTCCTCAAGCAGTATAACGGCTTAACCGAAGAACAGACTAAAATTGCTGCTCCCTATTATGCTCGTGCTTTTATGGCACATTTCTGTGGTGATGAAAATCCCAGTCAGGAGGACAAGGAATTCTACCTGAAGCACAAAAACGATCCTCAGAGTCCTTATTATGAAGTAGCCAAGATATTCTCAGCACTCTGGACTGATCTGCCGGACAGTGATAACGACCTCACCCTCCATCTCAGGCATATTGATTAATATCCTCTGAATTCCTTTCTACCAATATCGGGTGCTTGGCCGTAAAAATCATTTTGTACAATTAGTCTTTTTCCTCTTATTAGCATTTTATATCCTGTAACGCCTTTATCAATCAAATCCCTGCTATCTGAACGGGAAAGAATTGCCGGTTCATAATTATTTGCCAGATCCGTTGGCATCCGGTAAAAATCGTTTGATTTTGCTACAGAACTATCTATGACACAATTCTGAGCAGTGAGTGAGCACCCGGAACTTTCCGCATCGAATATGATCGTTTCAGTACCAAGAGTATTCAGGATGCTGTTAAAAATGTAAAGTTCTATGTTGGACCCCATTTTCAGTAAGGAATTACGGCATTTTTCCAGTTCACAATTTACTATCAGTATGCTGTTCAATTCATAATTATCAATGCTGATAACTGATCCTATATCAGGATCACTAAACAGGCTTCTGTCTATTTTTAATCGGGTGTCTGCCACTTTCAGCAGTTCTATTCCCTTGATGTCTTCAAAAATTGAATTGCTGATTGCCATATCCTGGCAATTATCTGCTTCAATAAGATAATTATCACTTCCTGAATTTAAAAAACTGCTTTCCTGTATTGATAATTTTCTCTGACGCGTTGAATCAAAACGCAGGATGTCGCAATATAGGAAATTTGTGTTCGAAAAGTAGGTTTCACCACTTGCCAGGTTCATTGTGATCTGGCTGTTATCAATAAAATCAGTCCTTTCCAGTTTCAGAATTGTATTATAAAAATCAAAGTTTCCCGTGCAGTTACGGAATTCACAATCTCTAAAGGTCATGCGGCAATCACGCCCCTTGATCAGATCATCCTCTTTATAATTACAGTTCCGGAATATACAGTTCTCCAGCAGTAATGATGTCAATCCGGTGACTTTGATCAGGTTACTTTCCGTATCTCTGGTTATAAAATATTGAGATTCCTCATCTAAAACATCACCGGATTCAGCCAGATATTCCCGCGGATCGATACCGTTATTAAAATAACAATAACTCAGATGATTGTATTTTCCCTTCATAATTCCGGAGTAAATTGTAATACCACTCCATTTTTCATATTTTTCATTACTGACGTATTCACCCGTTTTCCCATCTTTATCATAATCTGCGGCAAATATTATCGGATTATCCCGGTTCCCTCTGGCTTTGAGTAATCCTCCCTGCTTGATATAAATTCCGTAATCACCGGTTACATAAACATGGGTTCCCGGTTCTATGATTAATGTTTCTCCATTATCTATAAAAATATCATGGTTCATATAATGTTTCACGTTTGACCAGACTATTTGTTTAGGGGGTGCATTTTTAATCTCTGTTTTCTCTTGAATAGTGTCCTGATCTCCTGCTGCAGTTTCTTTCAGTTCCTCCAGATCACCTCTGCGTACCTGTTTTACGGCAGGATTTTCCTGACTTGTTAAACTCAACCACAGCATCATTATAATTACTATTAAAATTCCTCGTTTCATATTGTTCCTCCTATCAAACTTCATTTCTTTAATAAATAAATATATTATATGCTGTCAAGTAATCATTCTCATCGAAACCGGTATTTCTCACGAATTTACTTGATATTAATATTTAATCCAGCTATGACATTGCTGATGTCTTGTCGGGGCGTAATGGAATGAAGGCAGATAACTCCGCAATGTCGGTAATCAAATTCCCGAATTATCCAGTATCGGGAAGTTGGAATGTCATCCATTAAGAAGGTCATTCGGCCATCCGTAAGTTTTTAACCCATTTTGTGCAGTAGGCTTTTGCATAGAGTAGTAAGGTTCTGAGTACTGAGAAGTTAGAAAATTATTAGTGAATATCTTTAGATATTTATTATAATTTTGTAACTCTCTCAGTGTCAGAAACTTGCTGTTATTTGTGAGATCATATTGCACAAGATAGGTTTAATGAATGCAGGATGTTGAGCGGGGCTATGAACTCATAGTTATTGATAAGCAAAACTGGCATCCTCCCGTTTTTATTATTCAAGATATGGAATAACTTCATATTATAAAGTAATAATTAGGATTTATCTTTTATAATTCCCGGTACGGGATAAATTTGTATAGCGTAAGGTTGCACAGCAAGTGCTACCTTATGTAAAAAATGATACGTCCCCCACCCCATCAGCGCTGCGCGCCGATGGGGTGGGGGAAAATGCATCATTCATAAGGTAGTCTCGGAGTACCGAGCCAACCTTACGCTATACAAATTTATCCCTTTCAGGGAAATGAAAATCCACAACAGGCAAGATATTTGATAATTCCGGGGGGCTGCGTGATTATCTCATTTCTACAATTGGATATCCCCTACAGGGGAAAAAATAATCAAAGGCAATATCCGCTTCATAATGCCTCTTTATGGCATTGACTTATACCATATTTGTTAAAAAATGTTAACATGTGCACTATTATTGTTTTTATCACATATAAGTTATTGAAAGGGAGTGTCTGATGTTGAACAGTCTCCTGGAGAGTGAACCACTCTTTCAATTATATTCATTGACATCATAAGTTAGAATCAGGATAATGTATAATATAAAGGGAGTAGTAATATATCAACTTCTGCAGATAGCAGAAAATCAGATAATGAAAGAGAAGGAAGATTTGCCTAAAGTACTAAAAACCGAAGAAAATCTGCAGATTTCAAAAAAGCGGATTTTTTCCTATATTTTTTCAGGATTCATATTCCTCTTGATATCATTTTTCTCTATAATGTTTGTGTATAATCAATTTGGTGGAAAAACATATCTTCTGCGGTTTGATTTTTTTTCTCTGTCAATAATCTGTCAGTTGATAATTTTGCTTCTTCTATATTTTGCCTTTGACGGTCTGCGATTGTATTATGTTTTGAAAACCATGCAGCAGTCCATATCTTTCAAGGAGATAATTAAGCTTGTGTTCATTAACATATTATTCTCAAATGTAACACCCATGGCAACAGGGGGAGGATTTGCGCAGATATATTTTTTACACAAGAATAATATCTCTATCGGAATGGCAACTGCAGCAACCACCATTCGGACAACTCTGGCTTCTATGTTTCTTTTTATAAGTACTCCTATGATTCTGATCTTTTGGAAAATACCTGGATTCTCTACTGAAAAGACTTATTTGTATGTGGCGATACTGATCACAGTCTATTTTTTATTTTACTATATCTTGTTAAGAAAGAACAAGCTCCTGAAAAAAGTGCTGTTACTGGTATTTAAACTTTTGCGCAGCATCAGGATTATATCCCAAAGGACTAATGCAAACATATCCCGAAAAAGCATTAAGGAAATAAATGCTTTTTCCGGCAGCTTGAGTCTATTCATAAAAGGGAATAAAAGCTGCATGATATTATCAGTTTTATTCACTTTTTTCTTTTTGTTGTCGCTTTTTTCTTTTTCTATCATTCTTCTGAAAGGTTTAGGCTATCAGATAAGCTATTTTACAGTGATATTTTACCAGATAGTAGTAACTTTTTTTATGTATTTCACACCCACACCCGGAGCCACAGGTTTAGCTGAAGGTGGATATGCCCTGCTATTCTCACAATTTGTGGAAAAAACAGATATTGTTCCTTTATTGTTTTTCTGGAGATTTTTTACGATCTATATCGGTATGATAACCGGTTTAGGAGTTTTTTACTGGGAGTTTATGAAAAAACATGCAAAAAAGAAAAAAAATACCTAAAAGAATAATTTCTTTACTGGGCATCTGTATTTTGTTGATTTCCTTATTGAGAATTGTGATCCTCAACAAGCAAACTAATTTTGACTCGGAAAATATTAAGAATATCAATGTTCTGAAAGCCGTAGTTCAAGATAAAGGATTTTCCTTCATCGTTTTAGGAAGTATTGAAAATTCCCAGCTGCTGTTTCAAAAGGCGAATATCAGAAAAATCAATAGTGATGCTTCAGCATTTATTATTTCCAATGGAAATGCAGTAGTAGATGGAGCTGAATTCAAGTATATCACACTCTGGAATAATTTAAAGAAGATCAATAAACCTGTAATTTCATGTTTCGGTAAAAATGAAAGCTCATTTGAGGGTGATGAGAGATTTTATCATCATTTTGGAGCTTATTATTTTTCCTTTCAACTGCAGGATTCCTATTTTATCTTTTTAGATGTAACCGGCAAAACGCCACTTTATTTGCAGCAGGACTGGCTGCAAACCGAACTGGAGTTATCGTCAAAATGCTCTAACCGGTTTGTATTTATGCAGAGATCACCTGTCATCTTTGAACAGCTCAAGGATATCTATAATGAGGGATATTACGTTAAAGATGAGCAATTCCGGGAATATTTGATTAATATATACCAGAAGTATCAGGTGACAGCGGTTTTTTCGGCAGCAGCCCCCATATATTCACATCAGGTAATTGGTGAAGTAAATTATTTCAATAGCGGGTGTGCAGGAGGGGCATTACTGGTTGATAATGCGGATAGTTATAATCACTATCTCAAAGTGTATCTGGGAACTACAGTAAATTATGAAACAGTTCACATCATTAAAGGTGAAAAATCTCTTCTTCAGAAAGTAGCATATAATATTCTGTATTATCTCAATTCTTTTTTCTATCTATCTTTCGTGGATTTTGTTCTTATCTTTTCATTAGTATTTATAATGTTATTATTGATCTACAGGATTTTAAGTAAACCGGTAAATTATTATCGAGATTTTGACTCCCAGGTGAAACCAGCTGCTCCGGAGAAATTGAAGATCGCTATGTTTTCAAATAATTACTTACCTTTTATCGGGGGAGTTCCAATATCCATCCAGAGGCTTGCCCAAGGTTTGCAGAAACAGGGGCATCAGGTATATATATTTGCACCTCAATACAGGAATTGTGCTATAGAAGATAATCAGGATGATTTAAAAATTGTGCGCTTAAAACCTTTGATGTATTATAAAAAGCGTAACTTCATAATCCCGGTACCGAACATCTATTCCACAAAAATGAAAAAGGAATTCCTTGCCTTAATGCCGGATGTCGTTCATCTGCATCATCCTTACTGGATGGGGAAGATAGGTTTGAAATGGGCCAGGAAATATAAAATACCAACTGTATTCACATATCACACCAGGTTCGAATTGTATGCACATAATATACCTGTATTCCCGGAACTGTTTGCCGGTAAAATTCCACATAAGATAATTAAACGTTTTGCTAATAAATGTAATGCCATTATTGCTCCTACATCTACAGCCAAGGAATATCTGCGAAATCTGGGAGTGGGTAAGATCATAAAAGTGATCCCGACCGGGATTGAACTTTCCCGCTATGAAGTATCAGAAGCAGACAGACAGCCATTAAAGGAGATTTTTAAGAAAGAGGATGACATAATATTATTGTCGGTTTCCCGTTTATCGATGGAAAAGAATCTGAATTTTCTGCTTGAGGGCTTGAAATATATTGATGAAAATACCGGAATTCCATTCAAGTGCCTGATTGCAGGCAGTGGTTCAGAGAAGGATAATCTGCAAAAAACCATCAATCAAAACGGGATGGAGGAGAAAGTAATCCTGTTAGGTGCAGTACCACCGGAAGAGATCACCAGATATTTCCAGTTGGCTGATATCTTCATTTTCGCTTCCAGATCAGAGACTCAGGGGATGGTGCTGCTGGAAGCTATGGCAGGAAAAACTCCGGTTGTTGCTGTGAGATCCAGTGGTATTGATGATGTTATAGAAGACGGGTATAATGGCTTTAAAACGGATGAGGATATTCATCAATGGTCTGAGAAGATCATCTCGTTAATGGAAAATAACTCTCTGCTATATGAATTATCTGAAAATGCCTTTATTTATGCCAGATCATTTTCCACAGAATTAATTTCTAAACGGGTATTAGAGCTTTATAACGCGCTCAGCAATTATGCCAATAGTGAATTATAGAAAGCGGCTCATTCCGGAACTCCACCAGGAATTGGCTGAATTGCAGCTTAACGAACTGCTTGGGTTTCGATTAGGAGAATGAAACATAAACCTTTCTCATTAATTAGATTATAGAATAAATTTCTTTCACAGATATAATTGATATAAACATATTACTGAAGAAGAATGAACCTGTAAATAAGTCTCTATCGAGATTTAAATAATTAATTAAATAATAAAGTTGACTCATATCAATATTCAATTAAATTATCTTAGATTTAAATAGTGAATTAGAATATTTTAGTAAGCAATATTTAATCAATATGACCTTACAGAAAAATAGAATGCATATTTATATAGAAAAGCTCGGTTTTAAGGGATAATATTCTTAAATAAGAGTGCCCTGTTTTGTGAAGTTGTGCGTAACTTAAATAAATAAGCAAGGTTATGCATTGAATAAAAAAGGAGTTTTTATGAAGCATCTCGGTATGATAATTTTTATGGGTATTTTAGGGTTAATCGTCGGCTATCTCGTTTTTGGAAATTTGAATGGCAAAGTGCTGCCTATAAGCACTATATTTGGCTCTAATGACACCGTAGTTGAGCGTACTCTCGATACTATTTCAGGAGTTGATGATATAAGAGAGAAGATAACTTACTCGGGAATCGGAGGAGCCATCGCCGGGTTACTGATAAGTATTGTTAGAAAGCGAAATAGAGATTGATTTAGCAAAACTGCCTGTTAGTAATAAATAAAACTGCTATTTTTCAGACCGGTATCAGATATCGTGCCAGCGTATCTCTTGTAGGTACGCCAGCAGCATACAGATCACTTACCGTTCTTTGAGAAATCAATTCCGGGGTTATCGCTGCCTGACTTAATCAGCAACCCCGGATTTTTTTTAAGCATTTTGATCAGTGTAATGAATAACCAAAATTCACTCAGCCGAAACCTTACGAATGGTCGCAAGGTAGCTTGCCTTAGAGAAAACCATTATTCATGTTTATTGCTTGACAGATAAATTATTTCACGTCTTGGTAGTTTTAATAAGTTTATGTGGAAGGCAGGATAATGAAAATCAAACCTTTTTTCTTTATTATGGGAATATTACTGGTCAACAGTTTTATTTTTGCCGAACATATAAATATTGAAGTCGGCAATGAGGTTGCGGTTAATAAGCTGAACCAGCTTGGGATGTCAGAAAATTATTCGATTTTGAAACCGGCGAAATCATATTCCACCCATGTAATTACAGAAAAAATTCTCGAACTTTATTATACCATTTGCTATTATACTAAGGCAGAGAAATGGTAGTTTGAAGGGGAATAATTGTTTTGTATTAAGGTGTCGTGTTACATTATTAAACATTGAGGGGAAATGCGTAAAATATTGTTGATTATTTTAATTCTGATAAATGCAGGTTTGATCCTGGGAATTGAGAACACGCCGGTTGATAGTATTAATGTTTTTCCAGTATTCAGCCTGGGCATTGGTATTGGTATACAGACAAGTTTTATTTATATTCAAGATAACTCATACAGGTGTTTTCGGTATAATGATCTGGGAATGATGTTCAGAGATTCGCCAGATCGCAAACCAGAATTTCGGGAGCTGGCCTTACTTTACGGGAGAGCGTTCAATTTTAATACCAGGAAAAGAGGTTTTATTTCTTATTCAGCGGGATTGAGCTATATTCACCTTGATCTGAAGACTGATGAATATAATGAGTGGCAGACAATCGACACAATAGGCATTCCTTTAGATGTAAATATCGTAAAGGGATTTAATTCAATGATGGGGATCGGGTTGAACCTTACTGCTAATTTCAATTTAAAGCGCTTCTTTGGTAACTGCTTTTTATCCCTCAATATCAGTGATTTTAGAAATCCCGGATACGATCCCGCCAAAGCAAAGGAAATAAGGCAACCCAAATATATCAGTTATCAGGATCAACTTTACGGGATAAAAAAACCTAAAGAAAAATTACATTTTTGTCTGGATTTTAATATACTGAATTATTTTCTATATGAGATGATGAATCAAAGCTCAGATGAATATCTGAGAAGATCATATAAAGGAAGTTGCGGTATTTCAAGTGAAAAAGGTGAATTAATTATTCCATTTTCATATAAAGAATCCAGCAAATGCGATATTTCGGCTCTTTATTATAAGATGATATCTATTGGTGTCATGGGCAGAGCATTTTATGATGAGAAAGGTACTTATATCGAAGTCGGATTAAAAAACTATTATGTTCAGGGTGAAGAATATGATTATCCATTTAACGAAATTAAAAGAAATAAATTCTTCCTGGGCCTGGGACTTGGAAAACGGGTATATTTAACACCTGATTTCTACATCGGTACTCAGGTGAATTTCGGTATTCCCTTAGGTGGAAATGATATCTATTTCAGAAATTTTAGCATAAATAAAATTTATCGTAATTATTTATATTTAGATCTTTTTGTTCCCGGTTTCAAGATCTGATTCAGGAACTTGCAGCTATTTGTGATATCGAGCTGCAGATTATGTCTTTATTGCTTGACACATAAAATATTACCCAAAATAAAAGTTTAATAATATTTTGGAAGGAAGAATTATGAGATACAAAACGTTTTTACTTATAATATTGCTGTATATTGGCAGTATGTCTGCCCGTCCGATGAATTCCGCTGTCTGCAGCGATATAGCCGCTAATAAACTCAAACAACTCGGGAAAGCCGGAAATTATACTATTATTAATACTGACCAGATCCGGGAGAAAGGTTCTATTATATGTTATATTTTTGAACTATTCCCGCAGGGATATGTTGTAACCTCAGCAGATGATGATCTACCCCCGGTGATTGCTTATTCATTCACAAGCAGTTTTTATGATGAAGCAAACGGTAATATATTGCTGGATCTGGTAAAAGCGGATATCAGCCGGCGCCTGGAAAATATTCCCGGTATTCCACAGGAAATGATCAACAGCAGGAATATTGCCTGGTCAGATCTGCAGGCTGGAGATCTTGAGCAATTCCGTCCTGAACAATGGCCGCCAGAGGGAACGACGCCAACAGGTGGCTGGCTATTAGAAACCTGGAACCAGAGTTCTCCCTATAATAATTACTGCCCTATGGATCCCGTTACCGGAAGTAGAAGTATAGCAGGTTGTCCCTCGATTGCTATGGGTGAAATTCTTAATTACCATCGCACGGTTAACTCTGTTTATTTTGACGATGACGATGACTATTATCACAATTACGCCGGACGGCAATACTGGATCGATGATGATTATGAAGTTAACGATTTTTTGTCTTTTCCGCAGATGAATGAATTGCTTGATACTTTGTCATACCATTATTTATATGATATACCGGTAACTAATGCCGATAAAGCAGCACTGGTTTTTGCCTGCGGCGTGGCAGCTCATCAGGTTTACAGTTCTGGTGGTTCAGGCACTTTTGGAGTAGATCAGGCTTATGATGCTTACGAGAAGTTTAATTTTGAAGATATGCTACTGATTGACGAGACAACGCCGGATTTTTATGAACACATAGCACAGAATATTATGGATGCTCTACCGGTGCATTTCGCTACGGTTACACCAGCCTGGGATTCCGGGCATAATTTTGTGGTTGATGGCTATAATACAGATGGATATTTTCACGTAAATTTTGGCTGGGGAGGCACTTATAACGGCTGGTATCTGCTGCCGGATGAAGTACCTTATGGCTTAACGGTTGTGGAAGGGGCTATTGTGGATATTATCCCGGAAGAACTGCCTGCCGGTTTTATTGGAGGTCAAATTACACTGAATCCGGCAGTGGCAGATACGAACCTGATCTGTCTGACCATCCAGAACCTGGGCGGGGAATACGTTCTTGATCTTGTACCTGACATCAGCGGCTCAA
Organism: Candidatus Cloacimonadota bacterium; assembly: GCA_021736135.1. GTDB lineage: Bacteria > Cloacimonadota > Cloacimonadia > Cloacimonadales > TCS61 > JAIPGO01. The sequence continues at coordinate 2,962 of JAIPGO010000101.1, read as the reverse complement.
CTTCATACATATTACAGGTACCTATCGGAAATTACTCTGTAACGGCAGTCTATCCTGATTATGAGTTCATTACTTTTGATAATATAATAGTTGAGGAATTCCAGATAACTACGGTTGACTTTGAGCTCTATCAGCTGCTGGCACCCACAGGGCTGGCTGGTGAATTGAGCGGAAATGATGTAACCCTGAGCTGGCAGCATGATTCTGCCAGAAATCTGCAGTATTTCAATATTTACCGTAATATAAATTCCACAGCTTTCACGTTACTGGACACAACCAGTCAATTGAGCTATATAGATACTATTACTCAGCCGATTAATCTCACTTACGGTTATCAGATTACCGCAGTTTATGCTCAGGATAATGAAAGTCATTCCTCGAATACCGTTTTTATTGAATATGCAGCCCCTGCTATCGATAACGAAATTGAAGCACTAAACCTGATTGGCAATTATCCTAATCCCTTTAATCCTTCCACGTCGATCTATTTCACAATATTGGAAGACAGCGAAATTGAACTTAAAGTATTTAACCTTAAAGGGCAGTATATTATAACTTTAGCTTCCGGTTATTTTGTGAAGGGAAATCACTCAATAATCTGGAATGGGGGAGATGCGAGGGGTAAGCTCATGGTCTCAGGAGTATATTTATATCAGTTAACAGTAAATGGAAAAACCCTTACCAGGTGCATGCTGCTTTTAAAATAACTTAATTTATAGATTGGAAGAAAATAAATTAATCTGGAGGATTTTATGAAAAAGCTTATATTAATCAGTATTTTGGGAGTGTTTTTATTCACATTAACATCATGTGATAATGGAGATGATTCGAATGGGGGATTTCCGTCCAGTACCCAGGCATTTATGACGGATTTAGATCATTTTTTAATGGTTTATACTGATGGGAGTCGCGATGAATTGGTTGTTGTATCCTGGCATTCCAGTATCGAACCAATTGATTACGAATTGAGATTTGGCGACAATGAAGCAATTGATGTAACGTGGTATACTTATGATGAGGAAGATTGGTCTGCATATCTTGTCTTGGCTTATGAGGAAGTGGATGTGAATGAACTGGGAGAAATTGATTTTTTCGTTAGTATGAATAACCAGGATTTCCAGGGAGTTCTGCAATTGGTATCACCTCTTTCTGTAAGCTTTGGCGATTTTTCCTGGGATGAGAATTATAATCTAACCTGGGAAATTGCCTCCAAACCTGAATTATACTGGGTATCTGCCACCTTTGAGTGTTATTTAGAAGACGATGATATATATAAAATAGATGACTGGCAGATAAGTGGTGATAAGACCAGTTTTTCGATATCCAAAAGTATCTATAATTCATATGAAGATTGCGACTATTACGATTTTTATGTCAGTTTACAGGCAATAAATTATTACCGTCAGGGAAGATTTCTGATCTATTCATTATCACAAAGTGATATAGAATTTGGAGATTATAAAGAAAATCTTAAACCTGCACAAGTCCACAAAATTTCGGAGATGAACTTAGCAAGAAGTAACCAGTAATCTCTTCATTGTATTAATCAAAAATAAGTTATAGGCTTCTTTATCTATAACTCTCATTAATCTTGTGTGAGAGAGCGCAGAGTAATTGATAATTGAAAATTGAAAATGGAAAATTATAAGAATTAGAGTAAAAGTTTAACCGCGAAAGGTGCGAAAATACGCAAAAGAAGAGATGAAGTTTTTATTTTTTTTAATCGTCCTTCATCCATTGTCCATCGTCAATTGTTGAAGTCCCTCTTTCCCTCGTCCTTTTCAACCGCGAAAGCCGCGAAAATAAGTGAAAGAAGAAAAGAAGATTTTCATTTTCAACTCACAGAATCCCCCCCTTCGTTCCCTCGTTTCCTCGTGCCTTCATGCCTTCGTGCCCTCGTACCTTCGTGCTTTCGCCCCTTCGTGCTTTCGCCCCCTCGTGCCTTCGTGCCCTCGTGCCTTCATGCTTTCACCCCCTCACCCCTTCACCCTTTCGTTCCTTCGTGCTTTCGCTCCCTCGCTCCTTTAAATTAGAACGCACGTTCCCCCCAATAAAAAACTTTCCCCGCAAATCTTCCAATTTCATCTCACCACCTTCCTGATTTCCCTGTTTTTCACCATTAAACAACTATATTAAAACATCTTAAAGACATTATCCGTCCAAAGGGCAGGCAAGGAGAGGCAAAGCTGAGGCTTTTAAATCCATAAAATTAAATAACCCAACTTACCTTCCTGGATTAGAACAATAGTTACAGTAAACTATCTATATTTTCTCAGCTTTTTTCTACGTAATGTCGCTCCTTAGCTCAATCTTCTTACCCTCCCCTAATAGAATAGCTGTTATAGCATAATAAAATTAATTCTATCGTATTATTATCTTCTCACAATTTCCAAGTTTCTCAATTTCGCAGTTTCTTTGTACTTATAATGAACCCTGGGAAGCGCCAAAGTTGGTATCAGGTTAGTATAAGGTTGGTATAAGGAGTCACAACAAGGAACAATCTAACATTATTCTGTTAGATTGTTCCTTGTTGTGGCTCCTTATACCAACCTGATAGGCTCTTTATTACTTCTAATAGACAAGTCCATAAGTAGATAGAAGAATTTTACTTTATCATGGCGAGACATTATTCAAAATATAAGATAACTAAGAATCTGAAATAAAGGAATAACAATATTTGCCATTTCCATAATTTTTCAATCTTCCCATCTTATTTTTTTATTAACGATTCACGAATCACGTTGAACAAAGTGAAGTCCAATTTTACATTATTCCTATCTCACTTTTACATTTTCTCATTTTCACACCTTCGAATTCATTTAGCCAGTAGAGTAGAGACAGGCTTCAGTTGAGCTTCCCCCTGTCCCCCTCATCAAACCGTGCATGCGGTTTTCCCGCACACGGCTTTCCGACAAAGTTCGTTCCAAGCGTTCACAGTTTCATCAGACGAACCTGCTTGAAA
>JAIPGO010000100.1 GCA_021736135.1 Candidatus Cloacimonadota bacterium | reverse complement strand
AATTTTTCCTTACTTTTACATTCTTGAGATAATGACTTAAAAAGACCGGAAGTGATTAGCCGTTGTTCTCGCCCCACTTGCGAGTACACCAGCGGTGCAAGTCCAACTTAACTGGTAATTTATTCATACATATTAATACTTCTTCGATAAGAAAAACGGGGGGATGCCAGATTTTGAGATATTTACAACTGATGCTAAGTTTCTAAAAAAGGGGGAGGATGAAATGATATTTGTTTATGTCTTGACAGGAAAATACTGACTTGTATTAAATTAACATATTAAAAGTGGCGATAATATTTGATCTTAGAAAAAACGGAGGCAAAGATGTTATTAAAAAAAGTAACGCTCTTAATGTTACTGGGAATATTTTATAATTTTGCTAAACTCTTATACTTCACATTTAATCCAGCTTATTCGCCCGTAATAAGTCTATCGAATTTTCTGTTATCATTATTTGCTCATATATTTATTATTAGTTTCTTTATTACTTTTTCGCGGGAATTCGTTGATCCTCAGCAGGATAGTCTGATGAATGCCACAATCGGAGCGGTTGTATCATCAGTAGCGCTGCTGGTGTTAGATTTTGTCAACAACCTGGGCAGTGTGATGTCCACTTACTGGACTCAGGATCAGGTTCTGGAATATGTGACAATATTAGTTTACTGGCTAAACAGCCTGATACTGGTATATTTCTTTTATATCTTATTCATCGCTCCTGGCGCAACACGCTCCATCAAAATGCATAAGGCTACTTTATTTGCCTTTTATGGTGCAATCGCAGCCACTATCATGCATTCTTTAAATCTGGTAAATTATTTCTATCTAATGAGACTGCACGTATCTTTCTGGAGTAACGATATGCCAGGGGCACAGATTACGGGAGGAATTCTTATCCTGTTTTATTTCTCCGCTATATCGGTATTCCTGATTACACTCTATAAAGAAAAAACACCGAATCGGTAGTACCGGTAATTTCACAGAAAAGAAGCATATTACTTCCAAAAAATCAGTTTTCTAAAGTAATCTGTAAAAATGAATTATCTTCAGAAATTACCTGCATGCAAAGCAATAATTATCTGCTTGACATCTAACAAAAGCATTAAAATTTGTAGCACAGTGATGTTTGAATTCACTCGTGTATAATATGCCGGGATCTGATGGCATCATTAAGATAGAATTGAGAGTAATAAAGGATAAAGAATGAGTTTTATGATAGCGATAAGTTATTCAGGCTGGCATAGTTGATGATTATACCAAACAATTAGAATCAGGAGATATCATTGCATCTAATATATAATCCCATTTTTTTAGAGCATGACACAGGCATGTATCCTGAAAACAAAAAGCGCTTACTGGCTTTAGGAAACCTGCCAGTTGAGGAACTGTTAAACGGGGAGAAATACCTGGAGCTTTATCACTCCCCGGAATATATAGAAAAAATCAGAAAAGCTTCCCAGGAAGGTATTTACATCAATCCGGACACGATTGTCTCATCTCAAAGTTATGAAGCAGCTATTTATGCCGTTGGTGCTTCCATTATGGCATCTGAAAGTGGCGATTTTGCCATAGTTCGTCCCCCGGGGCATCATGCCCATCCCAGGCATTCCAGCGGATTCTGTCTTTTCAATAACACAGCCATCACCGTTCAGAAGCTGGTTAAAGCAGGAAAAAGAGTATTGATCATAGATTTCGATGGTCATCTCGGTGATGGAACGGAGAAGTTCTTTTATCATACCGATCAGGTACTTTTCTGGTCGATACATCAATTTCCGGCCTTTCCGGGAGGTGGCGATGCTGATGAAATTGGAGAAGGTGCCGGAAAAGGTTATACGATCAATTTACCATTGCCTCCCGGCAGTGGTGATGAGATATTTCTTGATGCTTTTACGACATTTCTACCGGCAGCGCTGGAATTCAATCCGGACGTTGTAGCTCTTTCAGCAGGCTTTGACGGACATCACAGCGATTTAATGACAGAATTACGGCTAAGTGTAAATAGCTTTTATAAAATTGGTAAACTGATCAATGAAAACTTCAGCAATGTCTTTGCGGTTTTGGAAGGCGGATATAATATGGATGCATTTCCCAAAAGTCTCTTCAATTTTCTATCAGCTATGAATGGCGGTGAAATGCTCTATCAGGAAAAGGAAACCGATTCCACGATCCAGGTTTATTATGAATATGAAGGCAGGATCCACCTGGCCCGACAGCTCTTGTCAAAATACTGGAAATCATTATAAAAAAATATAAAGGAAGTAAAGATGCTTACGAAAAAATTGAGTAAATTATTCAATCCGAAAGTGATTGCTATTATTGGAGCATCCGGAAAAGAAGGTACAGTCGGTCACTCTCTGATCAAGAATATCATCGGCTCCGGTTTTGATGGTATCGTCTATCCCATTAATCCCAAACGAACCAATATCCTGGGCGTTAAAACTTATCCCAGCCTGGAATTGGTCCCGGATCAGGTTGATCTGGCAATTATTGCCACCGCTGCTGCTGCTGTTCCTGCTATTGTGGAAGATTGCGGCATTCATGGAGTTTCCGGAATAGTACTCATCTCAGCAGGTTTTGCCGAAATTGGCGGGGAAGAAGGGAAAGCGATGTTAAAACGGATTTCGGATACGATCAAGAAATACAATATGCGCATGATCGGTCCTAACTGTCTGGGATTCATCAAACCATCCATAAAACTGAATGCCAGTTTTGCTAATCGGATGGCACTCCCGGGTAAGATCGCCTTTATTTCTCAGAGTGGCGCTCTTTGCACGGCAATTCTGGATTGGTCAGTAAAACAGAATGTCGGTTTCAGTCACTTCGTTTCCATTGGTTCTGCTTTGGATGTTAGTTTTCATGACTTAATTGATTACTTCGGCAGTGACCCGCAAACTACCAGTATTGTTATTTATATGGAATCCTTAACAGATGCGCGCAGCTTTTTAAGTGCAGCCCGTGCTTTTTCACGCAATAAACCCATTATCGTTTTGAAAGCCGGGAAAAGCAGTGAAGGTGCTAAAGCCGCTATGTCACATACCGGCAGCCTGGCAGGAAATGATTTCGTTTTCGATGCCGCATTCAAACGTGCCGGCGTGATCAGAGTCGATACCATTGCTGAACTGTTTAATATTGCCCAGGCTCTGGCTATGCAGGAGAAACCTGCTGGCAAGAGAATTGCCATTGTAACTAATGCCGGAGGTCCTGGCGTTATTGCCACGGATACATTGATCGCTAATGGTGGAGAACTGGCTAATCTTTCTGAAGAAACAATGACTGAATTGAACAGCTGTCTTTCGCCAAACTGGAGCAAAAATAATCCTGTAGATGTTATTGGAGATGCCCGTCCCGTTGATTATGAAAATGCCGTAGAAGCGTGCCTTAAAGATAAAGGCGTGGATGGAGTACTGGTTATCTTAACACCACAGTCAATGACTAATCCTACAGAAACTGCCTTCAGGATTACCCAGGTTGCCAAAAAATCGAATAAAACCCTGCTCGCTTCCTGGATGGGCGCTGATGACGTGGAAGAAGGAAGAAAACTTCTGGAAGCAAACAGCATTCCCGTATATGATACACCGGAAGATGCCGTTTTATGTTTTATGCTGATGAGCCATTACACGCGTAACCTGGAATTACTGCATGAAACCCCGGCTCAGATCCCAAGCAAATTTCACCCTCGAGTTGAAGAAAGCAGAGAATTAATCAAAGAAGTTTTAGCCGATAACCGCACAGTTATGACAGAGTTTGAAGCCAAACGTCTTTTAGATTTTTACCAGATTTCTGTAGTTAAAAACGGACTGGCTACTACAGAGGACGAAGCTGTGAAAATTTCCGAAAGAATTGGCTACCCTCTGGTCATGAAAATTGCCTCACCTGATATTCTGCATAAAACCGATGTGGGTGGAGTTATTCTTAATATCTCCAGCAGCGAGGAAGCACGTAATTCTTATAAAAAAATAATGAGTTCCGTAAATGCAAAAATGCCGGATGCCGACATTCGCGGTATTTTTGTCGAGCAGATGTCCAAAAGAAAGTATGAATTGATCATCGGTTGTAAGAAAGATCCCATCTTTGGGCCAACTATCGTTTTCGGTATGGGCGGTGTTGCAGTTGAAATCTTCAAGGATACCACCGTTGGCTTACCACCTCTCAATATGGCTCTGGCAATGCGCCTGATCGAAGATACCAAGATCTATAAGCTGATCAAGGGTTACCGGGGTATGCCGGGAGCAGATATCGAAGCGATTCAGTTCCTGCTCTATAAATTCTCCTATCTGCTGATGGATTTCCCCCAGATCCTGGAAATTGATATCAACCCCTTTGGAGTTGACGAGCGTGGCGGTATTGTCCTCGATGCAAAAGTTATCCTGGATGACAAGGTGGTTATTGATGAAAAGAATCCCTATAAGCACCTGGTTATTTCACCCTATCCTTCCAAATATATCAAAGATATTGTGCTCGATAATGGTTTGCCGGTCACTTTAAGACCCATTAAGCCGGAAGACGAACTTATGGAAAAAGAGATGTTCTCCAATTTCTCGGAGAGAACGCAAAGATTCCGTTTCTTCCAACTGATCAAAGATATTTCACATGATCAATTGATCAGGTATACACAGATCGACTATGATCGCGAAATTGCCATTATTGCCGAAGTAACTGATGAGGGCAGAAAGAAAATGGCTGGCGTGGCCAGACTTATTGCTGACCAGTATAATGAAACTGCCGAATTCGCCATCGTCATCGCAGATCCCTGGCATAGTCATGGTCTTGGTAACAAGATCACAGATTATATTCTGGAAATCGCTAAAACTCACGGTATTAAAACCGTTTATGCCAGCATTCTGGCAGTTAACCATATCATGCTGCATATGTTCCGTACTCGTGGATTCAAACTTACTAAGGTCGAAGATGGCTATTATGCCGAAATAGATGTAAAAAATCTGGGTTAAAAGATGAACTGCTAACCCGGTTCTTCTACCTGATTACATATTCCAGGTCACTTTCCATTAATGGAAAATGACCTATTTTTTTCTCTTCGGACAGACACGCAGGTCTGCCCTATTTTTTATCGGACAAACATTATAGGGACGAATCTATGTAATCGTCCAATAAAACTACTTGCAGCACAGACGTCTCGTCTGTGTATGCTTCCCTGCTGCAAGCTTTTATGCAAATTTTCGTGATCCGGCACAGCGGTTCACAGACGGGGACGTCTGTACCACAGGAGGATGATAATTACTTTATATACATAAATTTCCAGATCATAAAGCTTCTTATAACATAGCTGTCTCGTCAGTGTGCCCTTTTACAGCTTATCAGTGCTTATGCCTGGGAATCTTGTTGTGGATTTCTCATACATATCCCGGGCAGTTTATACTAAATATTTCAATCATCGGTGAATGTTACACAACGCTATCGATTTACAAATGAATGGGAATATCAGAGAACAAGTGTAATAATGTATTAGTGTAAGTTAAAATTCGATGTCTTATAAGTCAGCAAAGCCATACGGATGCCAATCGGAGGGTACCGGGAGACAGGAAAGGATGTTATTTAATTATTTATTATAGTGATAGATAGATTTTGCCTGAAAAAAGGGGTTGAAATAAATTAGAATACGTTACGAGAATTCAATTGAAAGAAAAGGGGAGGAACGTTTGATATAATTGAGAATTGAAGATGGATGATGGTTGATTAAAAGAGCCGAGATAGGGCTCAGCGTTCTGGGACTTCTGTTTTCTGATTTCTGTTCTCGGAGCTCGGATCTCGGGTTTCGATCCCCTCTGTGTTCTCTGTGCCTCTGTGGTGAAAAATTCTTTGGGTTTTTTTAAGAGAAGATTTTAACTGCGGAAGGCGCGAAAGGCGCGGAAAAAGAAGAATATAGTTACTTTACCACAGAGGCACAGAGAGAAGAAGATGAGAAGAATTTGTTTTTATCCAAAATGAACACTCTTTTTTTTAATTTACTCTGTGCCTCTGTGGTGAAAAAAAGCATTCGGTTCTTATTATTTCCAATCACAAATCACGAGTCACAAATCACGCGAACGAAGTGAAGATAACCATCATGATTAAAGACTAACGATTAAATACATTCGTTCCCCCAAATTAATAACATTTTCCGTTCATCTTCAATATTCATCTTCTCACCATTGCCATAATATCATATTTTCCATCACTATATGTTATTTTACAGTATGATACTCATCTAATCTGAAACACAGTGACGAGAGGGAGACGTTAACGAGCTTTCAAATTTCCCAAAATCATTAATATCAACTTACCCCCCAGAATTAGAACAATAGTTATATTATTATATTTCTATTTTATTTGCATTTTCACTTCTCACTTCACTTCTCAAGATTTGCGGTATTATTCTCATTTTCACAATTTCTCAATTTCGTTGTTTTCGTCTCACTTCTCACTTTTCACTCCTGAACGCAGTGAAGGCTCATCTTCTCGTTTTCACATCTTCGCACCCTCATTCCCTTGCATTTTCACCCCTTTCGCCCTTTCGCTTAATCTGTTAGCAGCCACTAATTTCTATTTTGGACCATTAAACAAAAAAAACGGCAGTCAAAGCAAAAATAAATTGACACTATAAAACCATTTAATAATTTCTAGTCAGTTTTGAATTGAGGAGTGCTAATGAAAAGTAATGTAAATGTAATCTCTGCGACAATTGTCGTATACAATACCAAATCAGGTAGTGTTCGCGACAACTTTGTCGTGGACACAGACATTAGGTGAAAAAAGGAGGACGTATGAAAAAAAAAATTACAATTAGTTTAGTAGTACTCGTTATTGGAATTGTTCTAATAATTGTATCTCAAACAGTTTCATTTACTCAAAAAAGATACGAAAAATTGTGGGGTGGGTATACAATACCATATTCAACGGAAAATAAAGATCTCAAAAATGGAATACTGTATGGAGGTATTGCATTGTTTGCGATTAGTGGTATTTCTTTAGCTGTAATATTAGGTAAGACTAAAAAGGATGATGAAAGTTAAAAACGATATTTATAAATCTAAAATCATATTAAGTCTTTATCATATTTATCATTAAGCGAAAGATTATCTGATTTAATTTTACTGGTAAACTAAAATGACTTTAATTTGTTGATTAATAATTCTCATTAATCATATTAGATTGGGAGTAAAATCATTTCCAATTCTATGGGGGAATAAAATGTTACGTCTACTTTAGAGTAAAAAAGGAGAAAACATGAAGTGTTTGTTATTAGTATTTTTTTAGTTTTGCTTTTAATTGGATGTAGCAAAGGTGATGTTCAATATGAAGATTTGTTATCAAAAAAAGGAATAATATATTAGAAGATGCTTCAACTCCTTATACAGGAAAGGTTGTTAGCAAACGTACCGGTGGTATTGACAGGTTTGAAAATTTTTATACAAGAATAAAGCTACTTGTAACATAAACGTCTCGTCTGTGTATTCTTTCCCTGCTGCAAGCTTTGCGGTAAATTTCGGTAGTTCGGCACAGCGGTTCACAGACGAGACGTCTTTGCTACAGGAGGATGATATCTACAATATTTACGTAAAATTCCCAGTTATAAAGCTACTTGTAGCATAGACGTCTCGTCTGTGTATTTTTTCCCGCTGGAGCTTTGCGGTACATTTCGGTAATTCGGCACAGCGGTTCACAGACGGGGACGTCTGTGCTACAGGAAGATGATAACCACTTTATGTGCGGTAAATTTCTCAAGTTATAAAGATACTTGTAGCATAGACGTCTCGTCTGTGTTTTTTTTGGGAGCAAGTTATGAAATTTCCTGCCAGGCTTACAACAACAACCGCAAAAATGAGGTAAATATCAGGTTAAAAGAAAAGGCGAGTCTGCACTCGCCTTTATATATTATCATTAAATCTAAAAAAATGGCACGCCCAAAGGGATTCGAACCCCTAACCTTCTGATCCGTAGTCAGATACTCTATCCAATTGAGCCATGGGCGCTACCGTGTTTGATATAATTTACGCACTGGTTTTTTTGTCAATAGATAAGTTAGAATTTTTTTAATTATCTGGTGTGAACAAGGGAAGCTGAATGATGAATTCCACTCCCTCGGCAGTATTCCGGCCGGAAATGATACCCTGGAAGCTTTCACTAATAATTTTACGGGCAATTGTCAGTCCCAGTCCGGTATTAACCTTTTCTTTTTTAGTAGAAAAATAGGAATCAAATATCCGGTCAATATCCTTAGACTCAATATGAGAGCCATTATTGAAAAAAGTTATCTCGAGATATTTATCAATTTGTTTGAGAGTGACTCTGATAGATGGTTGTTCAATAACCTGACTCTGATACACTTCAACGGCATTAGACAATATAACCATAAATACCTGGATTAATTCAGTCTCTCTGCCTTTGATGAGCGGATCATCGCTGATCAGAATATCAAGTTGGATATTCTCCAGTTCCAGAGTTTTATTGAGCAGTTTCCTGACAATATCCAGAGTATGAGTAATCCTGAATATGTTAATTTCCTGCCCTGCTTTAAAATTATAGGCAAAATCATTGATAATTTCACTCATATAGCGAAGTTGAGTTAGTATTTCATCGGAAAATTTTTGAAGAGAATGTTCATCAAATTCACCATATTCATAAGCATCGAGGAGATTTTGCACCAGAAGTCCGATGAGATTAAGAGGCTGTTTCCACTGGTGAGCTATCCCGGAGATGAGCGTAACCAGTCCATTCAAATTTTCCTGATCCTGGTTGAGCAGAGCCTGTGAGTGCCAGCCGGAGAGCAGGTCTTCGATGCGGTTTTCGAGTTCAAGATTAGCTTTTTTTAATTTATTATTAGCAATATCAAGCAGCTGATGCTGTTTTTCGATTTCGCTGTTTTTTTCTCTCAGAAGAGCTGTTTCTTTATCTTTCTGTTCAGTTTCGTATTTGGTTAAAACCTCGGTAATTTTCTCTTTTTCGTCGCTTTCCAGTCGCTGCACTTCTGCCTGATGGAATTTTTCCAGAAATTCGTAAGCTTTCTGGTAATCTTGGTTATGCAGATAAAAGACGCGGTAATGATCATAGATCTGAATTATCTGGCTGGCGGCTCCCAGGTCTTCAGCGAGTTTCAGAGAGCGCTCCAGAAGAGCTGGTACTTCTTCCAGAGTATTCTGCTCAATAAGAAAACCGGCATAATTCATACCGGAATGCATTTCCCCATAAAGATTAGCGGTATCGATGAAGCCCTGTATAGCCTTGCGGTGATATTCCCCGGCACGTTCAGGCTGCCCGGTATCCTGAAACAGGAGGGCAAGATTCAAATAAAGGAGTGGTTTACGGGCATTTTCACCGTAATTATTATAAACGGATAGAGCCTGCAGATAATATTCTTCTGCCTGGCGCATATTACCCATTTCAGCAGCGAGGATACCAAGATTATTCAAAGTATCGCCGGAAGCTTCAGGGCTGTAAGTATCTGATAACTGCAAAGAACGCAGATAATATTCCTGAGCTTTTTCGAAATTTTGATAATTCCAGTAGATTTGACCGATATTATTTAAAGGGATGCACATTTTTTCGAAATCTTCAATCTTTTCGAGTATTTCCAGGCATTTGAGGTATTCCCGGGCAGCTTCATCGAGTCGTTCCAGGGCAAGATAGCTGTTTCCCAGTTCATTATATATCTTGCTTAATGCTTTTTCATCCGGGTTGTCAGTGAAAAACTGCAGCAGCCTTAGGAGTGTTTTTTCTGCTGTCGAAAAATCACCGAGAATGTTTTCCACTTGCGCCTGACGAAACCTGATCTCATGGACTAAAACGGGATTGAAATTATGTGGCAGACTCTTTTCAATATCCTTGAGTTCCTGAAGTGAATCTTCAGGATTTTTTAGGAAATCAGAAATGATCCTATCAATATCTGCTGATATTTTATTTTCATATTCATTCATATAATGAACAATTAGCAGAGACAATAACCGGAGTCAAGAAAAATTTCAGGTTACATTTACTTGAGCAGGAGAAGTTTGCTGATCTGCTGCCTTTCATTAGAATGCAAACTTAAAAAATATACTCCGCTGCTATGCGTTTGAGCATCCCAGATGAGTTGTTTTTTGCCTTTTTCCTGAAATCCATCAAAGAGATCCGCCACTTTCTGTCCTTTGATATTATAGATGGATATAGATGTCTGTCCAGCTTGAGCAAGACTGTATTGAATATTGACCAAAGGATTAAAGGGATTGGGGTATGTCTGCAGAGAGAAGATGTTCCCGGTAATATCTGTTTCCGATATTGTAGAGGGCTCAGTAATATTCAGGTTTAGGGGAATTGTAAACTCCTGATCATCGTTAGCCAGAACCAGATCACAGGCATAGAAACCTGGTTCCAGACCTTCCGTCTGAATTTCAAATTCAAAAACATAGAAGTTACCGGCATTGATATATTTATGAATATCCTTAAGCTCAACCCATTTGAGGGGATTGATAAAATTGAGTGTCCCGCTCTGCTGATGTGGTTCTTCACCATATCCGTCACCGATCAATTGCCAGTTAACAGAGAGCGAGTCAAGACTGAGCTGGTCAACCTGGAATTCCAGAGTAGCGGTAGCAGATTCCGCATCATGCAGAAATCCCCAGCCATTAGGAGATATACCGCACCAGGAGATATCAGCACCTTCACCAAGTTCGCTTTCCGTGAGCATATCACCACCGCCGGATCCGCGAAAGGAAGTAGTGGAGAGCACATCTATTTCTTCCGGAAAATCAAGTATTATCTCGCATATCCATTCATCATCTGAACTGTGATTATGGGCAGTAAAACTCCATTCCTGCAACTGTCCCGGCAGATAATTCTCGGTAGCACACGAAACATAGGAACCTTCAATATTGCGCGTTCCGATTTCTGCCACTCTCAGGGTAAATTCTTCCGTATCCTCCAGATTATTCAAAACGGCCAGTCCCTTGGTAACTGTCTCACCAGCAGTCAATTCAATATTGAAAACAGGAGGATTTACCCATAATCCAGCCGGTGCTGCCGTACACAGCCAAAGAGAGCGCTCCCAGCAGTCCTCGGCACAGGAAATTTCTAATTCCACCAGGATGGGACAACCAGCGCCAATTTCGTCGGAAAGCTGAAAACTTAGAATATCCTCCAGGTTGAGCGTCTGCTGGGAAGGAATGGTAGCAATATATTCCTCAGCATCCAGTAATTCTACTTCTTCACTGTCAACCGTCATGGTGATATTGATTTCAGTAGCATCTTCACTGCCGTAATTACATAACTGCAGATCAATAAGGACAGTTTCTCCTGCTTCCAGGAATTCATCTTCCCCTGAAAGTATGCCAAATTCATCAATGTAAAGATAAGGACCCGTAGCAGGTATCATCTGAATTTCATCAGTCAGGACAATTTTATTCAAACCGGTTGCCGTCAAAGTAAGGAAACCCGGTATCATTGGTACATCACTAAGATCAAGGGTCAGATCACCATTTTCATCTGTAAATCCATTAGCCTGTATTTCACCGTCACGAGTAAGACAAACCTGAATGCCAGGTGCATCTGCCTCAATGCTGTATTCCGCCATTCCGATGATGATCGTGGGCAGATATACAAGGTCAATAGGCTGTGGTTCCTTAGAACGCACGCATAAACTGGGATCACCAAACAGATTCCAGGTGGCTAGCTGACTAAATTCATTTGTTTCTTCCATGGCATAAGCGATACTGTTAAACCAGAGTCCACCCAAAGTGATTTTTGCTTCTGCACAGAGCAGATCCACGTATTCATCCTGACCAAATTCCGGAACACCTATCCATTGTGATTCGGCGCTGCCCAGAAAAGCAATGGCACCGATTGGTCCATCATCATTTTCAGCGCGCAGCCAGGCTTCACCAAAACAGGTCTGCCCGGCAAAATGCCCGACGAGGCAGGCGCAGTTATGTATGAAAGGCAATTGGTTATTATTCTGCAAAGCCATTATGTCATTCATATCAAAGGGTATTGAGTAATAAAAGGTAATATCGCCATGCCCCAGATAATTGATCATACCTCTGCCATCATTAATGGCATCTGCCAGCATCTGTGTGTTTCCGCCCTGACCTTCATAAATCTGGTCAACTGTTTCATAACCGTAAGCCAGCAGATCATCACGGATGTAATTCATATGCACTGGTCCTGCTTCATTATGAATCCCACCGCCACCACCATTGTAAGCACAGCCGGCAGCGCGATTCAGCCAGCTACCACCCGTAATGTCTCGTTCATAATATATAGTACGCTCCACCTGCGTTGTTACATGTGGTATGGTTTCAGCGCTGAAACGCCCCACTATTATATCGGGATAACCGTCAGTTCCGTCCACTAGTGCAAAAAATCCGTCACCGGCATAATTGCTGTAACTGTAAAGGACCGGTATCTGTGCTGAATCACCCACAAACAGCACCCAGGTCAAATCTTCTTCTGATTCATAATATGATTGAATATAATTTAATAACGTCGTACTGGTTGTTCCTATGTCAGAGATCATAACCATCTCAGTTTCAATGCCTTTCTGAATTTTCCAGTCAATTAAGGGCTGCATTTCCTGGGCAAAATCATCGAAACAGATGATCAGCAGTTTGCCGGGAATATCCATTATCTCATCATATCTAAGGAGGCTCATGTATTGCTGGTAATTGCAGAAATGGTGTTGATAAATTTCCGCAAATGCTCTTACTATTCTGTCTGGGGCAGAATCTTTTACGTTAACGCTGCTTATTCCAACTCTATTTACAGAGAAGATGATTTCCGTATAGATCCTTATCTTCTGCTGGATAGGATTATATTGCACCGGAATGATATTACAGTCTATTCCACGCAGATCACGCAGAATATAAGGTTGCCCGGTCTTAACAACGTTTTCAGGAAACCAGGTATCCCTGCTGTACTCATCCCCGAAAGCAAATTCTACGTCTTCATAATTCCTACCGATTTCCAGAAAACCTTTACTGGGGGCAACCTGCATCGGCAATTCAATATAATCCGCCTGCTGAATCGTCAACTGCATTTCCGCATCTCCGGGAATGATGAGTGAACACACTGAAAACGGCAGTTGCGGAGCATCTTTCTGCATTAACTGGTTTTCACCTTTAATATAAAGATTAGTGTAAACTTCGTTACTGATAGTTACCTGACTTGTCTCCAAAGCAGACAGGTTATATTGTAATAGCGACCCATTGGCATCTGATGATATAACTTCAAGTGAATTAATACCTTCAGGTTCAAGAACCAATGTCTCTGCACTTAAAAATAAAAAAGATAATAAAATTAATACAAATATTGTTATTTTCATCATACCTCCGGTATTCCATTATTTATTATAATCCAAAGCAAAAAATGTTCCTTATCAGACAATTATTTTCTATTTCTTATCGTCACTGCGGACATGTGCCTGTTTATATACTTTTTTCACTTCTTCCAGTGACAGGTGAGTATATATCTCCGTAGTGGAAAGATTTTCGTGACCCAGCATTTCCTGCACACCCCGCAGATCTGCCCCATGTTCCAGCAGATGAGTGGCAAAAGTGTGACGCAAAGAATGTGGAGAATATCCGGAAGTCTGTGCCACCAGGTGCAGATAATCGTTAATGATGTGTCTGATTTCCGAGCCAGTTAACGGAATTCCGCTTTTGGAAACGAAGAAATTGCGTACTTTCATATCCGGTGCAAATTGAGGTCGAATCTTTAAATAGTTCTTAAGCGCTTGCCGGCACTGTTTGCCGAATGGGATGATGCGTTCTTTCCTTCCTTTTCCCATGACTTTTACAATGCGGTTTTCAAAATCAAGATTCCTCGTCAGCAGACCGGCAACTTCGCTGATGCGCAAACCACTGGAATACATAATTTCCAGTATCGCCCGATTGCGGATGCCAAATTTAGAGGAAAGGTCAGGAATTGATAATAATGTCAACATTTCTTCTTCGGTAAAATAACGCGGCAGCTTCTTTTCATATCTGGGAATCTTCAGATGTTCCGTGGGATCATCGGATATTATTCCTTTTCGCAGACAGAAATGGAAGAACTGTTTGAGAGTAGTAGCTTTTCGTGCCAGAGTACGGTTAACCCTTCCCTGTTCCTGCAGCCAGCGCAAGAAGTCACGAATATAAAGTCTTTTTATCTCATTTAGTTCGATCATTCCGTCGGGAAAGTATTTTACCAGAAATTGTGAAAATTGCCGCAGATCCCGCTGATAAGCATCAATAGTATGCTCAGAGGCATTAGTCGATTCCATAAAGCGCATATACTGCTCAATTTCAGTTTTCATTATCTTATTCCCTTATTTATCTCACCCGTTTTGCATTACTCATAATTCCAGTTATCTTGTCAAAGAATAGTTCTACATTGTTGACAGAAAAGATCAGCTGCTGATTATGGAACTGAAGAAAGGAGTTTTAATGAAAATAGAAATAATAATAATAATCGGTGCTTACGGTAGCGGTAAGAGCGAATATTCCATAAATTATGCCTGGCAGATGCAAAACCTGGGAATTCCCGTTTCTCTGGTTGATCTCGATGTGGTTAATCCCTATTTCCGCAGCCGCGAAGTACGTAGTCAATTTATAAATACCGGTATCGAAATGGTTGCACCGGATGCTGAATTTAATCATGCTGACCAGCCTATGCTCACTCCACGCATCATGGGCGCAGTTCAGGATCTGAGCAGACAGGTCATTCTTGATGTAGGCGGTGACCCTGCCGGCTGCCGCACCCTGGCAAGATATGTAAATAACATCAAACTCAGAGGATATGAACTCAAGTTCGTTATCAATACCAGCCGCCCATTTACATCCGACTACAAAGGAATTGTGGAAATGCTGGAAAATCTGGAATATTCCTCCAAACTGAAGGTTACCGAACTCATCTGTAATACCAATCTGATGCAGTTTACCGATGAAAATCTTGTTACAGCCGGCATAAACCTCATTGATGAAGTTGCGCAAAAACAAAATCTGAAGTTTACTGATTACCTGGTCATGGATAAATTCGTATCTCAGATACCGGATGGCATAGCCGGTAAAAAAAGAGTAATAATGAATTATTATCTGAATAAACCGTGGGAGAAGAAGACGTGAGTCGTGACTCGGAACTCGGGAGACGGGAGACGGGAGAAGAAAGGTGATTGGTGACTCGTGATTTGTTAAAAGGAAAACAGAAGTCGAGAATTTCTTTTCACCACAGAGGGCACAGAGATCACAGAGGTAAGAGAAGAAGTATTCTATTATTAGTTAATGATTTTCAATTTGTAATTTCTCTATGTTCTCTGTGGCCTCTGTGGTAGATACTCTTGTGTTACATTTTCTCAATTTCTCAATCTCACAATTTCGGTTATCCGAGTTAGACCTATAAGTCCTATTCCCCAGAAATTTATTCATCCAATATTTAATCAGGGCAGGGATGCCCTGAAAACGTTTCCAGACCATCCCTGGTCTGGATTATATTTCCAATCACCAATCACGGTAAAGAGTGAACGGTAATCGGTGACGATTGGGCTTCGCCCAGTGATCGGTGATTGGAAGAAAAGATTTCCGAATCAGACCAGGATGGTCTGGATACGCAGGCTGGGAGATATATCATAATCTACGTGACGTTTACCAGATTTGGGATCAATTCTCAGGCTAAGTATCCATAGCTTCCAGCTCTGGATTAGAAATCAGGGCAGGGAT